>DATCMP010000127.1:0-4102 GCA_036563365.1 Thermomicrobiales bacterium | reverse complement strand
TCCGGTATCCAACGGGTTGGGACCACGCAGAGCCGCATCGTCGCGATCCCATCCTCGATCACATCGACCATCCCCTGGAAGTAGGGGACACGATAGTAACGGCCGGGGACGGAAGGGCTGGCGACCTCCAGGTAACCACGTCGCACGATCCGCTCGAACTCTTCCTCGCCGAGCAGTTGGCGCAGGAGAACCCTGGCCCGCCCTTCGGCGACCTGACGCTCTTCCCTGGTCGGCTCGATCGGCACCCCTAGTCGGCGCAAGAGGCGTTCCGGGGGGCGCACGACGCAGAAGAGCCCTGCGGCGACGAATATCGCGATCAGGATGAGGATAATTTCGCTCGGGCTAATCGTCATCGCACTCAACCGCCCGCGACGCGCGGCACCATGATGATCTCATCGGCGGCGGCATCGAACCGCTCGATCCGCTCGGCGGGGCGTCCGGGAACGGTACGGAATGCTGTGGCACCACGAGCACGTTCCGTGGCGAAGATCCGCTCCGCCTCCTGAATCGCGGCCAGTGCTTCTTCATCCCCTGTGGCGGCGCGCTCGGCGTCCCAGGAGATGGCCGAATCGCCGAGGTGGGAGAGGACACGCAACACACTCATCGCGGGGCTCCTTCGCGTGGCACCAGGACACCGTAACTCACCCTCATCCACCATTGTGAGAAACCTTCGACAACGCCGAGAAATCGTGCGCTGGCAGGTTGTGCAACCCTAGCAGCATACCTGACACGGCAAAAGAATACTCGTCGCGCCTGCCACCTAGAAACCACCGTAGGTTGGACAGATCGTTGCCGGGTAACCACAGATCACCACATTGACTATAAATCATATCGCGCGTGGAAAGTCAAGATCACACCGTTATTCCGGACTTCTCGCCTTACTGGCAGCGGGTTTCGACATACCCGTTCGCCATCAACTCGAGGTGGCGTTGATCTTGCGAACCGTGGTAGCAGTAAGCAACCTGGCGATAAGCAACGCGTGGCGTAGGGGAGCGATGAGCAAAGTGAACGGTGGGTCGGCTGGCGAATTTGGGCAAGGGGTACGCCAAACCGCACAGCAAGCTAGCCCGGTCATCACCGCCCTGGGGCGCTTCGGTTATGCGGCAGAAGGGTTGGTTTATGGGCTGATCGGTATCCTCGCGGCCCAGGTGGCGCTCGGCCACGGCGGGGCGACGACCGATAACAAGGGTGCGCTCACCCGTATCGCGCAGGCACCGTTCGGTAGCTTCCTCCTGATCGCCATCGCGCTCGGCTTCGTGGGCTACGCCTGCTGGCGCTTTCTGGAGGCGGCACTTGATCCCGAAGGGAATGGGAAGGACGCGAAAGGAATCGCCAAACGGATCGGTTATGCCCTCACCGGGGGGGTTCATCTCGCCTTCGCGGTGAGCGCGGTCCGGC
Source organism: Thermomicrobiales bacterium (assembly GCA_036563365.1). Lineage (GTDB taxonomy): Bacteria > Chloroflexota > Chloroflexia > Thermomicrobiales > CADCWN01 > CADCWN01. The sequence goes on along the minus strand of DATCMP010000127.1, from coordinate 2,704 downwards.
TGCTGCAAACCGGCGATGCGGGCGCGACGAGCGATGCAGCGGCGAAGAGCGGTACCGCGCAACTCCTCGCCAAACCATTCGGACAATGGCTCGTCGCCATCGCCGGGCTGTGCGTTCTCGGTATGGCGGGCTTTCAATTTTATCGGGCAGCGAAAGCGGAATTCCGCAAACATGCCCGCATAGCAGAGATGAGCAGCCAGGAAGAGCGCGGCTACACCATACTCGGCCGCGTCGGCTACGCCGCGCGCGGTTTCGTCTTCGCGGCCATCGGTCTGTTTCTGATCATCGCTGCTCGCAACGCGAACCCTGCAGAAGCGCGTGGCCTCGATAGCACCCTCGCCATCTTCGCCACCCAGCCGTTCGGGTCGTGGCTCCTGGGTGCCGTCGCCGTCGGCTTCATTGCCTATGGTCTGTTCCTCCTGGCCGAGGCGCGCTACCATCGAATCCAGATCACCTGACTGTCCGAATACAACCAGTCGCGCCGCGCGGTTACAACTCCTGGCGCAGCGGGAATAACCGCGGGCGTGTTGCACTTGTGCAACGATAGAGCGAAGCGCGACATCGGGCGCGGCGGTCGCGTACCGCCTGAGCATCGAGTCGGCGTATTATGCTCTCGATAGTGCAGCGAATCGGCTCTACCCGATCTGCGATATATGCGTAGGCGATCGAGAAAGGATCAACCTCCATGACCATCGAGGAGCGTGCCGCGGTGCGCCTGACGCAATTCGCCAAGCGTGCGGGATGCGCGGCCAAGCACCCGCCCGGTTTCCTGGTCCCGATGCTGGGTACACTGCCCGCCCCGCGCGACCCAGCGGTGATCATCGGCAGCGCCACTTCGGACGACGCGGCGATCTATCGCCTCTCCGACGATCTGGCGCTGATCACGACGACCGACTTCTTCACCCCGATCGTCGACGACCCGTTCGACTTTGGTCGTGTGGCCGCGACGAACGCCCTGAGCGATGTTTACGCGATGGGCGGCACGCCGCTGACCGCGCTCAACCTGGTCGGCTTCCCCGAGGATGGCCTCGATCCGCACATCCTCGGCGATATTCTGCGCGGCGGGGCGGCGGCGGCGGCGGCGGCGGGGATCGATATCATCGGCGGGCACACGATCCGCACCGATGAGCCGATCTATGGGCTGGCGGTCACCGGGCGCGTCCACCCCGAGCGCGTGATCAGCAATGCCGGTGCCCGCCCCGGCGACCTGCTGGTGCTGACCAAACCGTTGGGCGTCGGGATCGTGACCACCGCCGCCAAACGCGACGAGGATACGCTGGGAGCGATCCGCGAGGCGATCGGCCTAATGACAACCCTCAACGCCGCCGCCGCGCGGGCGATGATCGCGGTGGGGGTTCACGCGGCCACCGATGTCACCGGCTTCGGATTGCTCGGGCATCTGCGGAACATCCTGGTGGCGAGCGACGCCTCAGCCGAACTCTGGTTCGATCAAGTGCCGATCCTGCCGGCGGCGCTCGACTACATCAGCCGTGACCTGGCACCCGGCGGCACCCACGCGAATTGGCGTTTCCTGCGAGAGTGGGTCACCTACGACCAGACCGTCAGCAAGGGGCAGCAACTGCTGCTGGCAGATGCCCAAACCTCCGGTGGTTTGCTGATCGCCGTGGCCCCGGAACGGGCAGAGGCATTAGTCGCGGCGTTGGAACGCGAGGGGACGCCGGTCGCGGCGGTGATCGGTGAGATCACCGGTGGCGAGCCGGGCCGGATGCAGGTGCGGACCACCAGGGCGACCGACCACTAGCGGCATTGCCGTTAGCACGCCAACACGCGGCATAACGCGCACGATCATCGAAATAGGGGAGGATCCGGCGTTATGCCGGATCCTCCATCGCGTATCCACGATTTCGCGGTGTGTCCAGCTTCGGTCACGCCGATTTTTCTACATTGTCTTCCTCACGCGTGCCTGAAGATACCCGCACGCCTCGGCGCGATCGCCTGGGTGAGACGGTCATCCCGCTAGCGCGGGTGCTCACAGTGCCTGCTCGTACAACGCCACGATCTCGTCCGCCGTGGGCAGGCGCGGGTTGTTGGCGGGGGAGCCGGAGGCCAGGGCGTCGGCCGCCATCTGCGGGGCGACCCGCCGCACCGCGTCCGGATCGAGCCCGTAGCCGCGCAGCGATGGCACCTCCAGGCGCTGGGCGAGCCCGGCCACCCAATCGGCGAGGCGCGCTCCGGCACTCGTGACATCTTGGTCGGCCATCGGTACTCCGATCGCCGCAGCCAGATCACGGTAGCGCTCGGGCGCGGCCGACAGGCTGAAGCGCAGCACGACCGGCAGCAGCATGGCGTTGGCGATGCCGTGCGGCACATGGAAATACGCGCCGATCGGCCGCGACATGCCGTGGACCAGGGCTACCGAGGCGTTGCTGAAGGCGATCCCGGCGTGCAACGCCCCGAGCATCACCGCCCGGCGCGCATCCGCATCGGCACCATCGTCCCAGGCCCGCTCCAAGGAGCGACCGATCTGGCGCGCCGCGCCGAGCGCGAACAGATCCGACGAGGGCGTCGCCCGTCGGCTGACATACGCCTCGATCGCGTGGGTCAGCGCGTCGAGGCCGGTCGACGCGGTCACCGGTCGCGGGCAGCCATACGTCAGCGTGGGGTCGGCGATAGCGACATCCGGAATCAGGCGGTCGTCGGTGATCAGCATCTTCACCGCCGTGTCGGGGTCGGTGATGACGGT
>DATCMP010000124.1:0-9190 GCA_036563365.1 Thermomicrobiales bacterium | reverse complement strand
CCTTCGATGATCCCAATGGCCTGTTGCAATGGGTCGCCAAAGACCGCGCCATCGTGACCTTTCACACGCTGGCGGAGATCGCGGCGCAGCAGGCGACGCTCGAAGCGTTGGTGCGGCGATGGGTGGCGGCGACGGTGGATTGAGACACAAGGGCTGAACGTCAAGACTCGCGATAGCTCAACATTGCCTAATTTGCAATGCGATCTATGGTCAATGAACCATGCGAAGTTTGAGTAGTGCAATGCTTCTAAACAGATGGGATGCGCTCACCGCCACCAATCGCCCGCGTTCCAGGTGGGCGGGGCGTTGCTGACCGTGGCAAGGCCGAGGATCGCGGTGTTCTGAGGTAGGGTGAGGCGCTCGCCGTCGGCGCTGAAGAGGATGTCGATCCGGCCTTCGCGGAGGGCGGCGTCGGCGGTGGCGACGTCGGGGTAGGCGCGGTAGGTGATCCGGTCGAGGTAGGGGCGATCGTTGAGGCGGTAACTGGCGCTGCGCGTCAGGGTGAGCAGGGTGCCGGGGACCAGATCGGCGACGCGGAACGGGCCGGTGCCGAACGGCGCGCGGGCGTAGGGCTGGTTGACGAGATCGGTCACGCCGTTGAAGAGGTGCGCGGGGAAGATCGGCGCGAAGGCGCGCAGATAGGCGTCGCCCGGCGCGGTGAGGGTCAGGCGCACGGTGTAGGGGTCGAGCGCGTCGGCGGCGCGGATCGCCTGATACGCGGCGGCGATCTCTGCCGCGAATGGGTTGTTCGGGTTCTTGCCCGCCGCGAGGGTGAAGATCACGTCGTCGGCGCTGAACGGTTTGCCATCCTCCCAGGCGACCCCCTGGCGCAGACGGATGATGACCGTGGTTCCGTCCTCAGAGACGCCGCGACCGCGCGTCGGCACACTCTCGGCGAGCCACGGTCGCGGCTGGCCCTGCGCGTCAAAATCGAACAACCCTTCCACGACCGGGCGGAAGAGGGCGCTTTGCAATGTCGGCCCGCCGAAGGCCGGGTTGAGTTGGCGCAGATCACCGATGATCCCGATCGTCGCCGTGCCGCCGCGCCGCGGGGCGGGGGTCGGCGTGGTGGAGGATTCCGGTCGGGCGCTTGGCCTCGGCAGGATCGGTCCGACGCTTGGCTCGCCGCCGCTGCAAGCAATGAGCGCGAGGAGCAGCGTGAGGATAAGGGAGGCGTGGAAAAGTGCTCTGCTGCGTGACAAGGATGCTAGGCTCCTGGTGTGTACAGGTGGGCAAGTGATACGTTGGTGGCGTTGCGGCCCTCACCCCCGGCTCGCCTTCGCTCGCTACCCCCTCTCCTAGTATTGGGAGAGGGGGAGCAGCGTCGCGTGTTCCGCAGTTTCCCCCTCCCGCTTCGGGGGGAGGTCGCCGCCCGTCGGCGTTGGGGAGGGGGCCACTCACCGCAGAGATCGATACACATTTGTGATGCACGCGGTGCCTAAGTCGGCCAGGCAGTTAATGGTAGCAGAGATGCCGTATCGAAGGATTACGCGACCAGAGCCAACCCTGTGCGTTCTTCGGCCAGAGTGAATGGGGCAAGCGATCCGGGTACTGCCGTGTCGTGATCGTCGCCGACGTGGGGATTCACTGTGGCGGGTGGTATCATCTCTCTCGCATCATGTGCGCGAAAATGGACCAGGGAAGGATAGAAAGCGTGGCTGACGAGCGGACTTTCAAGCGGGTGATGGTGACCGGCGGGGCGGGCTTCATCGGCTCCAACTACGTCCACCTCCTCCTGGAACGACACCCGGACTACCAGGTCGTCGTTGTCGATAAGCTGACCTATGCGGGCAATATGGCTAACTTGGCCGATCTCGACGGCGATCCGCGCTACAGCTTCGTCGAGGCTGACATCGCCGATCCCGACGCGATCGACCGGGCAATGGCCGGGTGCGACGCGGTCGTCAACTTCGCCGCCGATAGCCACGTCGATCGCTCGCTGCACGATCCGGGCGGCTTCATCCGCACCGATGTCCACGGCGTCTTCGTGCTGCTGGAAGCGGCGCGCAAGCATGGCGTCGCACGCTTCCTGCAGATCAGCACGGACGAGGTCTACGGCCATTTCCCGGAGGGTGGCGAGTCGCGCGAGGGTGACCGGCTGCGCCCGCGCAACCCGTATTCGGCGGCGAAGGCGGGCGGCGAGATGATGGTTAATGCCTACGTCGAGACCTATGGCCTCGACTGCGTGATCACGCGCGGCTCGAACACCTTCGGGCAATACCAGTATCCCGAGAAATTCATCCCGCTGATGATCACCAACGCGATCGAGGGGAAGCCGTTGCCGATCTACGGCGACGGCCAGCAGCGGCGCGACTGGCTCTATGTGCGCGATCACTGCACGGGGGTCGATCTGGTCCTCCATCGCGGCGTGACCGGCGAGGCGTACAACATCGGTGGCGGCAACGAGCAGGTCAACCTCGACGTGGCGACGATGATCCTCGACCGCCTCGGCAAGTCGCACGACCTGATGCAGCACGTCGGCGATCGCCCCGGCCACGACCGCCGCTACGCGCTCGACACCAGCAAGGCGGAGGCGCTCGGCTGGGAGCCGCGGCACGACTTCAGCATCATGTTGGCCGAGACGATCGACTGGTACGCCGCGAACGAGGACTGGTGGCGCCAGATCAAGTCCGGCGAGTTCGCCGAGTGGTACGACCGTAACTACGCCGCGCGCGGGGCGCACGTCGGGTAGCTGCTACGTTGCGGTTCACAATGATGCTGACGCCCGCATGGTCTTTGGCCGTGCGGGCGTTTGTGTGTTTTGGATTGGACCTCTCCCCGGCCCCTCCCCTACAGGGGAGGGGTGACTTGTTGGAGCGTTACTGCCTTGACTGACAACTCCTGAGTTCATGCTAAATCACCCCTCCCACTTTAGCCGGGTGTCCCTTAGGCGAGAGGCCGGGTAGTGGGCCTTACCGCTCATCCAGCGGCGATTCCCACAATTCGCTGATCGGGAAGCTGAAGCCGGGGAGGAGCGGCGAGGTGAGCAGATCGGCGTTGGTGAGGGTCAGCACCGGTTCGAGGGTGCTGCCATCGCGATGGTAGATCGCGATCTCTTTGGTGCGCCAATCGACGATCCAGTATTCCTCGACCCCTTCGCGTGCGTAGAGCTTGCGCTTGAGGTCGCGATCGCGGCGCTCGTTCGCGCCGCCGGGTGAGAGGATTTCGATCGCGATCTCGGGGGCGATATAGAGCTTGCCATCGGGGCGTAGCCCCTGCGCGCGACGCCCCCGGCTGATCCAGAGGACATCCGGCGCGACACCATCTTCAGGAGAGAAAATAACTTCAGGGGCGAGGTTGGCAACGCCCGCCCGTGTTTGTCTACTCCAAGCTTGTAGTGCTGCGAAAAGAGTTCCACTCGTGAATTGGTGCTCCCAGTGCGGCTGGTGCGCCACCTGCAACTCCCCATCGATCAATTCATAACGCGTATCATCGAGCGGATCGGGAAACGATTCGAGATCGGCATTGGTGAAGCGAAGCGTGCTTGCCATCGAGCGCTGCTCCTATGTCAGAGACGAGGACTGCGCTAAGTATAACGTAGTTGTCTGACCGTCTAGGCCGGCGGGCCGACGTGCCGATCGCCTGGCAGGAGCGGGAACCAGTCGCAGAGTGCGCCCCAGCCGGTGAGGAAATATTGCTGCACCGCGCCGAAGGCTGCCTGTGTTGCCCAGTAGAGCGCAAGTCCAGCGGCGGCGACCCAGCCAAACGCGAGTGCGGTGAGCGGCAGTACTTGGGTGAGTTGGCGGATGATCTGCTGCTGGGCATCGAGCGGAAGTCCCCGTGCGCTGGGGAGTGCCATCCGCGCCTGTACCAACTGGAAGAGGGCGGCTGCGAACGGGAGCAGGTGCCAGGGATCGGCGTGGGCAAGCGATGGGAGCCAGAGAAAACCTTGCCTACCGGTGGCCGCGACCGCAGTGATAGCCTGATACAGCCCGAGCAGCAGCGGGATTTGGATCACGGTGGGTAAAACTGTCGCATACGGATTGATTCGGCTCTCGTGGTAGAGGCGCATCGTTTCGGCTGAGAGCTTTTGACGGTCATGGCGATAGCGCCGTTGCAACTCCTCGAGTTTCGGCCTGAGTGCTTGCGTCCGTTGGTTTGCCCGGTGCGAGTAGAGGGTGAGCGGTATGAGCAGCGCGCGAATCGCCACGGTGAAGAGGATGATCGCGAGGCCCGGACTGCCGGTAAGACTGATCAGCAAGGTAAGGACCGCCCGCAAGATGTCGACGAACTGTCCCCATAACGGAATTGTGACCGCACCGTAGAGTTCCAGGTTGAACATCGCCCCCTCCGATCCCGAGTGCCTCGTCATCCTCGCCGATAGGTCTATCTACGGGAAGCGGGCGGATCGGATGCGCGGAACGCTATCACCTGTATTGCGCAGTAGCACGCGAGCCCGATGTTGGCAAGCTCACCGAAGGTGGACGTAGTTAATGAGAGAGGTATTAGCGGAAATCGGCGCTATCATCGAGTTCTTCATCGATCTCGTCGTCGTCATCGGCTGCTCCCATCTCCGCCGTGGTCCCAGGCGCGGGGCGGAGGGGTCGGGTGGTTCCGAGTGTGTAGGCGACGAGGCGGACCCCGTCGAGCTTACGCAGCGTGTCGAGCAGCGCGGTGGCCGTGGAGTCGCGGGTTGGCCCGAGATCGAGTTCCAGGCGATCCTCGCGGCCGCCGCGCGCCGGGCGGACGCGCAAACCGCGGAGTTGGACACCGGCGGCGACGATCGCCCGCTCCACCGCCGCGAGATTTTCACCGCCCCGGAGGAGCCGCAGTTCGAGGCGGTGGGCGCGGTGGTGGGCGAAAAAGCGCTGCTCCAAAGGCCGTAAACCAACCTGAATCACCAGGATCAACACCATGCTCGCCGCCGCGATGGGGAGCAGACCGCCGCCCGCGGCGAGGCCAAGCCCAGCCGCCGCCCAGATGCTCGCCGCCGTCGTCAGCCCGCGCACCGCGTTCTTGCGGAAGATGATTACCCCCGCGCCGAGGAACCCGATCCCGCTCACCACCTGCGCCGCCATCCGGGTTGGGTCGCGGGGTATCGGCGCGAGTTCGGCGAAACTATACGCCGATACGAGCATCATCAATGCGGAGGCCAGCGCGACGAGCGCGTGGGTCCGCAGTCCGGCGGCGCGTTCCAGCCGTTCCCGTTCCAGGCCCACGATCGCGCCGAGCAGTGTTGCCACCACGAGCCGTAGGAGTGCATCCGCCAGAGGGAGCCCGAGGTGCGCGTTCATGATCAGTAGCCTAATGCGACAGTACCGCAGCGCTCGCGGATGCGGCCCCGGCGGTGATAAACGGCGCCCGCCCCGACATCGTAACGTCGGGGCGGGCGGCACGTCGGATCGCTTGGTGCCCGGCTTGCGGACGGACGACGCCTTACGCCAGGCCGAGGTCCTTGACCTGATCCTTGATGTCCTGGGAGTCCCGCTTCAACTGCTCCGCCACCGCCTTGAAGACGGTCGCGGTCGGCTCGTTGTTGACGATGATCCGCTCCAGGCCGGTCCCGATCGTCTGATCCCCGTTGGGGATGAAGAGGCGCGCGGTGTCCTGCGGCTGGGTCTTCGGCAGTTGATCGACCGCCACCTTGTAATTCGGATTGGCGGTGAACTGCTGCTGCATCTCCGCCGCGTCGCGCGCCGACTTGGTCGACGGCATGTAACCGCTCTGCTTCGACCAGTAGGCGACATTCTCCGGCTTGTTCACGAACTTGATGAACTCGATCGCCGCCTGCTTGCGATCGTCCGGGGCCGCCGCCAGGAGGGCCAGCCCGGCACCGCCGGTCGGGCAGCCGAACTTCTGCCCCTCGGGCAGGAGCCCGGTACCGACATCGAACTTCGCCGTGGACAGGATTGTCCCGAGCGAACCGGTCGATTGCTGCGTCATCGCGGCGAGCCCGTTGCTGAAGTCGATCGACTGATCCGGGGCCATGTAGGCGAGCTTATCCTCGTGGACGAACTTCCGCAGCCACTCCCCGGCCTCGATGGCGGCGGGCTGGTCGATGGTGATGTCCAGGCTTTTCGTGGAGTAATTCCCGCCCCACTGCCAGACATTGCCCTGGAAGTGCCAGGCATTGAAGTTCTTCGCGTTGGTGAAGGCGTACGCCTTGAGATCCGGCTTGCCGAGCTTCTGGATCGCCAGGCCGAAGGTTCGCACCTCTTCCCACGTCTTCGGAGCGCGGTCTTCGAGACCCGCCTCCTTGAAGAGGGTGCGGTTGTAATAGAAGAGCGGTGTGCTGCGCGCGAACGGCACCCACCAGATCTTGCCCTGCCGCGTCCCCTCGGCGATCAGCGAATCGACGTAATCTTTCGGATCGACGCCACCCTTCGTGAGGAGACCATCCAGTTCCTGGAGGGTCTTGTTGAGCGAGAAGCGATTCCAGGTGACCTCCGACAGAACGACCATGTCCGGCACCTGGCGCGCGGCGATCGACGCGGCCAGCTTCTGCGCCGTCTCGTCGTAGTTGCCCTGGAACTGGTTGTCGATGAAGACCGTCTGCTGAGAGCCGTTGAAGTCATTGACCATTTTGGTCAGCGCTTCGCCATTCTTACCACCGAAGGCGGACCAGAAGGTGACTTTCTTCTGTCCGGCCTGCGGGGCGGGGCCGCTGCTCTGCGTTGCCCGCGCGGTGGCGGCACCGCTTACCGTCGTCCCGGTGGTACCGCCTGTGGCACCACCCGTGGTGCCACCACCGCTCGTGCCCGTGGTCGGTGTGCTACTGCCACCACACGCGGCGAGCGCCAGCACACCGATCGCACCGCCGGTGAACGAGAGAAATTGCCGTCGTGAGAAACCTGCCATGCCAAACACCCCTTAGTAATCCACTGTCGGCACCTGTTTATGCCGACCAGTCCCACAGTCGCGGCTGCGCGATGCAGCGCACTACCCTTTTGTTGCACCGGCCGTCAGTCCGGCGATGATATGGCGCTGCGCCCAGGCGAAGATGAGGAGGATCGGCGCGACGACGAAGATGGTCGCGGCCATGATGACCCCCCATTGGCTATTCCCCTCCTGGTCGAACAGGTACGCCAGGCCAACCGGCAATACCCGCATGTCGATCCGGTTGGTCACGATCAGCGGCCAGAGGAAGTCGTTCCATTTATTCACGAGGGCGATCAGGCCCACGGTGACGAAGATCGGCCGAGAGAGCGGCAGGACGATCTTCGTCAAGAGCTGGAAATGCCCCGCCCCTTCGAGCCGCGCCGCCTCGAGGATCTCTTTCGGCAGGGTCAGGAAGTGCTGGCGGAAGAGGAATGTACCGAACGCGACCGATGCGCCGGGGACGATGATACCGGCGTAGGTATTCAGCCAGCCGAGATTGGCGACGGTGAGATAGTTGGGCAACATCGTCACCTGAATCGGAATCATCAGCGCCGCCAGCATCAGCAGGAAGAGCAGATTCTTTTTCGGGAAGGGGATGAAGACGAAGGCATAGGCGGTCATCGTCCCGAACAGCAGTTCCGCCGCGACGCCGATCGCCGTCGTGATCAATGTATTGGTGTAGAAACGCCCGAACGGTGCGGCATTCCACGCATCGACATAATTCTCCCAGCGCGGGGTGAGCGGGATCCATTGCGGCGGGAAGGTATAGATCTCGCGCAGATCCTTCAGCGATGCGCTCGCCATCCAAAAGATCGGCACGAAAAAGATCGCGGCAACGAGGATGAGCAGCGCATATTTCAGCACACCGACACCGTAGCGCCGCACGGTCGTGCGTTGCGCGGTTTTTGCTGCGGTCTTTGGCAGGGATACTTCCATGAGAGCCCCCTAGCTGTAATGCACGCGCCGCTGGACGATGAACACCTGGACCAGGGTGATCACGAGCAGCAGGACGAACAAGACCATACCGGCGGCGGCGGCGAGACCGGCGCGGAACGCCACGAATCCTTGCTGATAGAGGTACCACATCAGGGTGGTGGTCGCGTTGATCGGGCCGCCTTCGGTCATCACGGCGATGATGTCGAACGCCTGGATCGAGAAGATGATCGTGGTCACGGTGAGGAAAAAGGTGGTCGGCGAGAGCTGCGGGAGGGTGACGTAGCGGAAGGTGGCCCAGCCGGTCGCGCCATCGACCTTCGCCGCATCGTAGAGTTCGTTGGGGATATTCTGCAGGCCCGCGAGGTAGATGATCGCGCTGTAGCCGGCATTCTTCCAGAGGTAGACGATGATCACGGCGGGCATCGCCCAGCTGGTGTTAACGAGCCAATCGGGGGAGCCGATGCCGAACCAGTCGAGGATCACGCGCATCAGCCCGTAGACCGGATCGAAGATGTAGGACCAGACCAACCCGACCGCCGCGCCGCTGAGAACATACGGCGCGAAGACGATCCCACGCACGAGTGTTCGGCCACGCAAGCGCTGATTCAGCAGCAGCGCCAGAGCCAGGCCGATGACGAGACTGCCGATCAGGATCGCCCCGGTGAAGTAGGCGGTGTTCAGAAGGACACGGTGGAAGCCCGGCTCGGCGAACATGAAGCGATAGTTGTTCGCCCCGACGAAGACCTTGGTCGGCGCGATCATATCCCAGCGGGTCAGGCTGAGATACGCCTGATAGAGCAGCGGCCAGTACGAGAAGATGCCCAGGAGGATGAAGTTGGGGGCGATGAATGCCAGGAATAACAGATAGTCACGCCAGGGGCGTCCCTTGCGCGTTGGCACAGCGCTACGCTCGGTGATCGCAACCACTTACGTCACACCCTTTCGCGGTATCCTATGCTCGGCTACTTGTCCATCGGCAGACCACGCTTCCCATCGAAGTATAGTCGAGTGACAAAGCGATGCCAATGGGCGAATTTCCCGCCATAATCGGCGTGTGTCGCGGGCCGTACGACGCCGTTCGCAGTGCCGCGCTGCGCGACCCTATGCCTCGGTTGCTGCCCAGCCGCAGGCCGCATGGAAGGCAACCGGCACAAGCCGATCGATCCGCGCCAGCGCCCAGGTCGGCTGCTCATCGACGCCGAGTTGCGCCAGGATAGCCGGTGTCGTCTCGCCGGTCAGGACCAGCGCGCTGTCCATCCCCGCGCGCTGCGCCATGCGAATGTCGGTGGAGAGGCGGTCGCCGATCATCACGCAGTCGGCGAGATCGAGGCCCAGGGCTAGCCGGGCGGTTTCCAGCATGATCGGATCGGGCTTGCCGGTGTTGACTTCGCAGCGGACCCCGGTGCAGGCTTCGATCGCCCCGACGATCGCGGCG
>DATCMP010000123.1:0-1723 GCA_036563365.1 Thermomicrobiales bacterium | reverse complement strand
GCGCCCGCCCGGCGACTTTCTGGCGCAACGCCGCGCCGAGCGCCCCGACCGGGCTATCGAACCCGGCGCGGGTTTTTTCGCGCGCCAACTCGCGGACCAGCGGCGCGACCGGGGACTTCGCGGTCGCCAAGAGGCGGGCGATCTCGCCGATCGTCTCGGGATCGAACTCCAGCAGGCGATCGACCAGCTTGCGAAAGACCTCGACCGTCACCGCCGCGTCGGCCAGGGCACGGTGCTCGACCGGCAACTCGACCGCGAGGCGCGCGGCGATCTGCCGCAGGCTGTATGCGGGGAGGCCGGGGAGGGTCAGCGTCGCCAACTCGAAGGTGTCGTAGACCGGGTTGGCGAGGGTCAACCCCGCCGCGCGCAACATCGCCACATCGAGCCAGACCGATTGCCCGACGATCGGGTGGGTGCGGACGAATGCGGTCAGCGCCGGGGCGACCGCCGCGAACGGCGCGGCGCGGCGCACCTCGTCTTTGGTGATCCCGGTCAGCTGGGTGATCGCGAAGGGGACCGGACCGCGCGGGCGGACCGTGGCGCTCCAGCGATCGACGATCCGTTCGTCGGTGAACTTGATCGCGCCGAGTTCGATGATCTCGCCGCGCTCGGGGTGCATATCGGTCGCTTCGAGATCGAGCGCGACATAAACGGTGTTGCTCAACGTGTAGCCTGTCCCACTAACTCATTTCACGGTAAGTCGATTCAGGGATACGGGATTGAACCACAGAGCGCACAGAGCGCACAGAGAGAAAGGGCGGATGAGCGCAGAGACGCGGAGTAAGAGAGAGCGTCGCAGAGCGGGAAGGAGAGAGAAGGAACGAAATGATTGAGATAAGGGGGAAGGATATGCGATGTGGTGCAATTCACACTGGACGAAGACAGGTTTGCTCGGTTTCTCTCGTTCATCGTCCTGCAAGCCCTCAACCATCCCTCAAATCGTTCTCTGCGCGCTCCTTCCCCTCGGCGTCTCTGCGTTCATCCGTCTCTTCTCCCCATCCTTCTCTGTGTTCTCTATGCGCCCTGTGGTTAAATCCCGGCCCCCATCATTTGTTCTCCACGAGCCCTGCGGTCGCCGCGACAAGCAGGACGAGTTGCTGCATCCCCCGCCCGATCGGCGCGGTGTCGATCCATTCGTCGAGGCGGTGGGCGTGGCCGCCGCGCGTCAGGCCGATGCAGATCGCCGGGATCCCAAGCGCCAGCGGCACGTTGGCATCGGTGCTGGACGCATCGAGGGTCGGCTCCAGGCCGAGCTTGCGGAGCGCGGCGATCGTCGCCTGCATCAGCGGGGCATCGGGCGCGAGGCGACCGGCAGGACGGTCGCCGATGATCTCGCTCTTCGTGGTGATCTCGCCGCTCGCCGCGCCGCGCACGATCGCATCGACCTGCCCGACGACCTGCTCCAACGCGGCGGGATCGATCGAGCGGAGGTCGAGGACGAGGCTGGCGCGCGGCGCGATCGTGTTAACCGACACGCCGCCCTCGATCATCCCGACGTTGTAGGTCGTCTTCGGGTCGCGCGGCACTTCGAGGGCGTCGATCGCGCTGATGATCTGCCCGAGGACGTGGATCGCGCTCGGGTTGCCGAACGCGCCCCAGCTATGGCCGCCCGGTCCTTCCACGGTGATCCGCAGCCGCCGCGAGCCGACCGCCTGATGGGTCACGCGCCCGAGATTGAGCCCTTCGAGCGCGATCACCGCGCCGAGCTCGTCGCGATGGTCCG
>DATCMP010000102.1:0-18359 GCA_036563365.1 Thermomicrobiales bacterium | reverse complement strand
TAGCCTGTACGGGATACGGCGGGGAACGGAGCAGTCGGCAGTCGGCAGTCGGCAGTCGGCAGAGGTCGCCAAGCAGATCGATGGGCAAGCGGCTGAAACATTACCGGCTCAGCCACTCACGACTCACGACTCACGACTCACGACTCTCCCCTGGCTCGTCCTCGCCGGGGTCGCAGCGGTCGCGGCGCTCGTCGCCAAGCCGCACGCGGCGCTGGCGTTGCCGGGGCTCGGGCTGTACTTGCTCTGGCGGGCGGGTGCCTTGCGGCGCACGGATGGGCGCTGGTGCTACGACTGGCGCGCGGCGATCGGGGTCTGCGCGGCGTTCTGCGTCGGCGGGCTGATCATCACGCTGCCGTACGCACTGCTGAACTGGCGACTCTTCGGCGGGCCGATCAGCACCGGCTACGGCACCAGTCCCCTCTCCGGCTTCACCCACCCGTTCCTGCGCGGGCTCTACGGGCTGACCCTCTCGACCGGGCGCGGGATCTTCTGGTTCTCGCCGCCGTTGTTCCTGGCCCTCTTCGCGGCGCGGCGCTTCTACCGCCAGCACGCCGCCGAGGCGATCGCCTGCCTGACCATCGTCGTCACCCACTACGCCTTCTATTGCGGACATTTCGAGTGGGCGGGCGGCGGCGCGTGGGGACCGCGCTACCTGATGATCGCGCTGCCGTTCGCCTTCCTGCCGATCGCCGCCTTCCTGGCCGATCTGCGCGGGCGACGGCTCGCGCAGCTTGCGGCCACAATCATCGTCGCGGCAGGCTTTGTGGTGCAACTGCTGCCGATCGGCACGAACTTCGACTTTAACAAGACCGAGGAGGAGCGGCAGAACTTTGTCCCCGCCGCCTCGCCGATGCTCTGGATGGCGCGCACCTTCCGCGACCGCGTTGGCGAATGGTCGGCGGTCGCCTTCCCACCGCCGAATACCGCGATGCTGCGCGACGGCTACCTCACGCGCGAGTCGGAGGAACACCGCGAGCTCTTCCCGCGCTGGACGAACGGCGCGGGCGACCTCGTGATCTACGCTGCCGCGAATGAGGCGCACGTCGTCAAGCTGACTTTCTTCGATCATCGCCCGGCGAATCTCCGCACCGTGGCCCCCACCATCCTCGTCGATGGGGTCGCGCTGCCGGATGGTACGGTCGAGCGCCAGAGCATCACCGCCGACGGCGAAGGCTGGATCTATCAGTTCACCGTCCCCGCCAGCGCCTTCCGGGGCGAGCAGGCGACGGTGACGCTGCAAAATCCGGCCTGGAACCCGCACGCCCTCGGCCTCAGCGACCGCGACGAGAATTTGGGCGTCTTCGTCCACAACGTCGAGGCGTGGCGCGCGGGCGTCCCGCTGACCGTCGCCGACACCCCCGAGAAGCTGATCATCGACCCGATGCCGCGCACCCCGCACTGGCGTTTCTGGTGGTTCAACGACGATCACACCCGCCATCATCTGCTCGATACGTGGTGGTGGTACGCGGCGGTCGCCGGCTTCCCGCGCGACCTGACGATCCGCTGGATCGCCTCGTTCGCCTCGTTCTCCGGGCTGCTCGTTGTCCTCGGTCTGGTCCTCGGCGTGCGCTCGCTCCCCGACGGCGCGCTCCGCTTCGCCCCGCGCAAGCAGCGGCGCAAGGTACGGCGTGGCGCGGGCGGCAAGAGGGTGCGGGCGACGGTGTAGGGGGACGGCCCTCACCCCCCGGCTCACATTCGCTCGGCACCCGCTGCCCCGAGGACGCCCGCCCATCCGAGAAGAGGGGGAACAAACGCCATGATCTCCTGCGAAGCGCGGACAGCAACGTAAACTTGCAGCGATTCAGTCCGCGAAGGCGGACTTCGTGGCCGCAGGCCCTTAGCCGGGTCTTTAGCCCCGGTCCACCGGCATCGTCGGGATAATCCTCCCCCCTCAATACCCCAGCGCGTAACACTCCCGCCGTGGGTCCGCGCCGCCGAGCTTCGTGCCGGTCTCGGGATCGACCACGATCGCGCAGACGGAGCAGGCGGCGGCGTGCCAGGCCGACCACTCGTTGATCCGGTGGCCGCGCCGGGCCAGTTCGGCGCGCACCTCGGGCGCTATCCGTCCCTCGACGTTCAGCAACCCCGGCTGGTAGCCGTGCGGCCAGAACGAGTCGGGGAACGACTCGCTGACCACGCGCGGCTCCTCGATCGCGCGCTGCGGGTTCATCCCGAACTCCGCGACGTTGAGGAAGACCTGGAGCATCGCCTGGGTCTGCCCGTCGCCGCCCGGGCAGCCGAACGGCATGAACAGTTCGCCGTCGCGCAGGGCCAGCGCCGGGTTCGGCGTCAGGCGCGGTCGCTTGTTCGGCGCGACCGCCGAGGGGTGCGCCGGGTCGAGCCAGCCCTGCGAGCCGCGCGTGGAGAGCGGGATACCGAGGCCGGGGACCAGCGGGGCGGTCAACGCGCCATCGCTCGGCGTCGCGGAGAAGGCGTTGCCCCACTCGTCCACCACGCAGCAATAGGCGGTGTCCGGTCCGGGCGGCGCGCTGACCAACGCGGGACGGCGCGGCGAGACATCGACGCCATCGGCGTGCGCCATGAACGGTCGCGGGTCGCCGGAGGGCGGCATCACGGCCCAGGCCCGCGCCGGGTCGATCTGACCGCGCCGCGCGGCGGCGTACCCCGCCGCGAGCAGCCCCTCCAGTGGCACGTCGATGAAATCGGGGTCGCCGTAGAAGCGGTCGCGGTCGGCAAAGGCGAGTTTCAGCGCCTCCACGACGAGGTGCAGATAGTCGGCGCTGTTGTGCCCGAGCGATTTCAAATCATCATTCGCCAGGATCCCCAGTGCCTGCGGGATCACCGGACCCTGGCACCACGGGCCGCACGCAAAGACCTCGAACTCGCGGAACGCGGTCTGTACCGGCGCTTCGTGGCCGACGCGGAACCGCGCCAGATCGTCGCCGGTCAGCAGCCCGCCCTCGGCGGCGCTGTGCCGCGCCATCGCCTCGGCCAGATCGCCCTCGTAGAATCGCTGGCGTGCCGCTTCCAGCCCCGCCTTGCGGTTCGCCGCGCCGCGCTCGGCCTCGGCCAGCTTGCGGAACGTCGCCGCCAGCTCGGGCTGTCGCCAGACCTCGCGCTCGCGCGGCACGCGGCCACCGGGCAGGAAGGTCGGGGCCGACGAGGGCCACGCCGCGACCGTCGCCGCCTCCTTGGCGAACGTCGCGGCGAGGCGCGGGTAAAGCGGGAAGCCCCCCTCGGCCAGGATGATCGCGGGCGCGGCGACCGCAGCGAAGGTCATCGTGCCATGCCGCGCCAGGGCGTCGAGCCACGCGGCGGCGGCGGCGGGGGTGACGGTGCGCGCGATCCCCTCCGGCATCTCGCCGCCGAAGCGCTCGTTGTACCAGTCGAGCGAAATGGCGGCGGGCCAGCGCCCCAGGCCGCTGATCGTCTCGACCCGGCGCGTCGTCGCGTCCCAGGTCATGATCGGCGCGACCCCGCCGAAGGTCGTCAGGTGCGGCTCCAGCACGTTGATGCAGAGCCCAACGGCCACCCCGGCATCGGTCGCGTTGCCGCCCGCCTTCAGAATCTCCACGCCCGCCGCCGTCGCCAGGTAGTGGGTCGAGGAGACCATCGCCCGCCCGCCCATGATCGCTGGGCGATACGCGCCATACCACTGCACCATCGTGCCGCTCCTTCACGAGGGGGCCAATGGCTCCCCGCCTAGCCGTTCACTGCACGTATTCTCGCAGGAAATCGGCGAAGTTGTGGCGCGGATGGTAGCCCAACTCGCGGCTCGCGCGCTCGATCACGTAGACGCGGTCGATCTGCGCCGGCATGGCCCAGCCCTGCCGCGCGAAGAACGCCTCGGCCTCGGGATGATAGCGCCGGATGATCGCCGCCGCGTCGCGCCAGAGTTCGGGGGCGTCCACCTCGGCGAACGGTGAGCGCGCGGCGATGTTGTAGAGGCCATACCCCGGCCCGTCAACGGTCGCGGCGAGCCGATGCGCCTCCGCCGCATCGCGCGGATCGAGCCCGCGATAGAGGCGATATAAGGCGGTCTGATCCGGCGGTTCGGGGAAGAAACGCCCCACGCGCAGGCAGCGCGTGGGGATATGGGTCTCGCGGTGGAAGAGGCGACACAACCCCTCGGCGGCGAGCTTGGTCACGTCATAGATGTCGCGCGGCTGCGGGGTCACGTCTTCCGTCACCCAGACCGCGCGGTCGGTCGGCACGAGCGCGTCGCCGTAGACGGAGGTGCTGCTGGTATAGACGAGGCGCGCGACCGGGCTCGCCGCCGCCGCCGTCAGCAGATGCTGCGTCCCGGCGATGTTGGTGGCGATGAACGCCTCTTTCGTCGCCGTCGCCAGGTGCCGCACGTGCAGCGAGGCGGTGTGGATAACGACCTCGGCCCGCCCAACGAGCGTGTTGATCAGCGCTCGATCGGCGAGATCACCAAGGTGCGTCGTCTCCGGGCCGGGGAGCACGTCCAGGCCAAAGACGTCGTGTTCCGGCCGAAGCAGGCGAGCGATCGCCGCGCCCAACTGACCCGAGCTCCCGGTCACCAGCACGCGCATTATCTACCTTGTCACACGATGACCTGATTGCACTATGCGTCGCCCGGCGCGACACAACGCCCCCTCATGCCGACGAGCTTTTGGCGTATTCCAGCGCGATGATCCCGCCCACGCCGGTCGGCGCTTCGGCCAGCAGGCGCTGCACGGCGGGTAGGAGCGCCTGCCGCATCGGGTGCTCGGACATCTTGCGCTCGTCCTCCGGCGACGCCCAGATGACGACGCTATTAAAGACCCCCGGCTCGCCGATCGAGCGGGCAAGCGCCCAATAGCGCAGCCCGCGCCCCTCGCGCCGCAACAGATCTTCCAGCAGTTCCATCTGCGCGACGAACCGGCCCTCTTGCCCCGGCTTAACCCGATAACGCCCCGTCACCATGTACGCCACAGTACCCCCCTCGCTCAATGCCGCCAATCACGGCCCATCTACGC
The DNA here is from genome assembly GCA_036563365.1 of Thermomicrobiales bacterium. Classification (GTDB taxonomy): domain Bacteria; phylum Chloroflexota; class Chloroflexia; order Thermomicrobiales; family CADCWN01; genus CADCWN01. Next base: position 13,416 of record DATCMP010000102.1, on the reverse strand, counting down.
AAGGGTATACGCCGGGGTGACAGCTTCACAAGCAGACGGGACGAGGATACGCAGAGGATACGCAGAGGATACGCAGATGGCGATCGTACACCCTCGTCCTGCACCATTCGGCATCGCAGCGGGCTTGACCTTGACCCAAGGGGAGGCGGTACCCTGTGCGTACCCGGGCGAGGGACGCCCGAGACGATGGGGGCGGCGATGAGCGAACGCGAGGATCGCGAGCAAGCAGGCCCGGGCGCGGCGCGCGACGCGGCGGGGCCATTGCTGAGCATCGGCGCCTTCGCGCGGCGCTCGTGGTTATCGCCGAAGGCGCTGCGGCTCTACGATCGGCTCGGCCTGTTGACCCCGGCCTACATCGATCGCGACAACGGCTATCGTGGCTATCGCGAGAGCCAACTGGCAACCGCCCGGCTGATCGCGATGCTGCGGCGACTCGACATGCCGCTGGCGCAGATCGCGGCGGTCGTGGCGGCACCCGATCCGCAGGGAGCCGCGGTCATCGGGGACTACTGGGCGACGGTCGAGCAGCGGATCGCCGCGCAACGCCTGCTGGCGACCCATCTCCAACACAGCTTACACGGAACGAGAGGAGATTTTTCGATGTACGAGATTCACGAGCGCGAGGTAGCCGCGCAAACGGTCCTCACTGAGCAGCGGCACGTCCAGGTCGGCGAGTTGAGCGATTTCATCGGGGCGGCGATGATGCGGCTAGGGCGACTCGCCGCCGATCACGGCGGCGTCACGGCGGCACCGTTCGTCATCTATCACGGTGAGGTCAACGGGGATAGCGACGGGCCGGTAGAGGTCTGCATCCCGATCGATCCGTCCCGCACGACACAAGGGGCTGCGACCCGTCGCGAACCGGCACACCGCGAAGCGTACACGACGATCACCAAGGCACAGGTCACCTTCCCGCAGATCCTCTCCGCCTATGACGCGGTGGTACACTGGATCGAGGCCCAGGGCAAGCGCGGCACCGGTTCCCCGCGCGAGGTCTACTTCGCCGACTTCGACGCGGCCGGTCCGAACGACGCCGCCTGCGACGTCGCCATCCCGATCGCCTAATCTGTCGCCCCGGCGAGTTGTGGCGGCTCGCCGGGGCGACATTCGCCCCTGTTTTACGCCTGCGGCTGCCAGGCCGGATAGTTGCCATCGGCGGCGAACGGATAGGCACGGTCCTTGCCCGCCTCCGCGATCAGCAGCCCGGTCGGCGGGGCATCGACATAGGCCAGCCAGCGGTCATCCGCCGACCACGCGGCGAGCAAACCGGTGCGCGGGTCGGTGGCGCGAACGGGATATACCGACCGCGCCCCACCGTTGCGATCCAGCACCCGCAACTCGGAGCCACCACCGCCCGCCCCCAGAGCGTGATAGGCGACGCGCACGCCATGCGGCGACCAACCGATCCAGCCCAGGCCGAACTCGCCCCGCCAGGGGAGATCGTGCGCCACTTCCTGACCCTCGGCGTCCAGAACCAGCAGTTCGTTGACCACCCCGATCGTGTTCTGCTGCGCGGCAACCGGGATCGAAGCGCGCGTGATGGCAAACAAGTCGCTCTGCTCGGTCACCGCGACATTCGTGATCCACGCCGTTTCGCCCGCCGCGACCGCATTCAGATCGAGCAGGGTACGTTTCGGGCCACCCCCGGGACTGAACGCGATCAGCGTTGTCACCGTACCCGATTGTGAGCCAGCGGCAGCGGATGCGCGGAACCCGCTCACTGCGTAGACCGCGCTGCCATCCGGCGAGAGGGCGACGGGATAAAACGCCCCGCTCGCCTCCTGTCGCGGAGCGCCCCCTTGCGGATCGATCGTCCAGAGTATCACCGGGGACTGCTCGGACGGAGAAGCATTGCGCGCCGACAGGGTGACGTAAGCGAGGCGAGCAGCGGGGGTCCAGCACCAGATATTGGCGTTAGGGTCCAGCATGAGCGGTCGCTGCCCGTCATCATCGACGATCCAAGCGTTCAGCGCGCTCGCCGTGGGATCGATGACCCGGTAGAGAAGCACGCGGCTATTCGGCGACCAGAGGAGTTCGGTATACAGCTGCGACGCGATCGGCCCGGAGAAGCGCGCCAACGCGCGGCCATCGGCGGCGAAGATCGCGATCTGCTGGATCGGCACCTCGGCGGTGGGCGCGCCGATCGCGGCGAAGCGCGTCCCATCCGGTGCCCAGGTGAGGTGTTGATAGTTCCCGGCGGTCAGGAGCGTCCGTTTCCCCGTAGCGAGATCCGCCAGGATAATCCCGGCCACCCCAGCGAGCGCCCCGGTATAGAGGAGTTGCCCCCTCCCACGCGGCGCGGGATTCGTGGTCGGTGTCGCCCTGGGCAAGCCCGACGCCGTGGCGACAGCCGACGGCGACACCGGCGCATCGAACCGCACCGCCGCTCGTGTCGGCGTCACGGTCGACGTGGGCGGCGGCGGTGTCGCCGTCGGGGCAGGCACCTGCGGGACAGGCTTGCTGAATAACCCGCACGCGGCAAGCAGCGGCAAAGCGGGGAGGCCGAGTAGCCCGCACAAGAACGATCGCCGTCGCAATCCGATCGCCACTCAGCCCTCCACCACTCGACACACCCCGGCCACAGCGCGAGGACACTGCCTCCACCGCGGCATACGAGAGCAACGCGCCGGATATGCGGATAGGTACGGCGTTATGAGGGGGGAAGTGACAGATCGCTCGAATGATGCCGGGCACTTCGTCGCGCGATGCGGTCAGTAGCCGGACAGCCCTCGTGACCAACCAGGATAAGGCGGGCGTGACCGGCATCGTCGCCCGCCCGATACACTCCCATTAAAGAGGTCAGGCGTTTGGAGCGTGTGCACTCGTATGGCTGATCGGTATCGTCGCCCACTCGGCAAATCGGTGAGCGACGTCGCTCCGATAGCGAGCGGCGGGCGTTGTCAATTGCTCAGTAGCTGATCAACACCTGCACATCATAACCCGGCAGCGCCGCCCGCCCTTCCAGAAAGGTCAGCTCGATCAGGAAGGCGCAACCGACGACCACGCCGCCCAACTGCTCGACAAGATCGATCGAGGCGCGACAGGTGCCGCCGGTCGCCAGGAGATCATCGACGATCAGCACCCGCTCGCCGGGCTCGATGGCGTCGCGGTGCATCTCGACGGTGTTGGTGCCGTATTCGAGCGCATATTCGGCGCGGACGGTGTCGGCGGGCAACCGCCCCAGCTTGCGGGCCGGGACGAAGCCCGCGCCGAGCCGATCGGCGAGCGGGGCGGCGAAGATGAAGCCGCGCGATTCGATCCCGACGATCTTGGTCGCGCCGTATGCGCGGCAGCGCTCCTCCAGCTCATCGATCGTCTGCCGGAACGCGGTGGCGTCGTGCAGCAACGTCGTGATGTCCTTGAAGAGGATCCCCTCCTTGGGGAAATCGGGGACATCCCGGATGAAGTCGCTCAACGTCACCATCGTTCGCCTACTCTCCCACCTTCCACCGCCACATCCCGGCGTCCATCGCCCGCGCAAGGCTAACGCACAGACGCGACACGGCGCAAGCGAGAGAGCGATTTCGCCGCAGAGGCGCAGAGAGGACGAGAACAAGAACGAACTAACGCAGAGGCGCGGAGCAAGAAAGAGTTCGCAGAGAGGCCGAATTATTCTCGTTCCTTCTCTGCGACGCTCATTCCCCTCGGCGTCTCTGCGTTTAATCCGTCCCCTTGTCAATCCAGGGCGTCATGGAGGGTGGCGGTCAGGGGATGGAGGCGCAAGAGGCCCAGGGCGCGGGCTTCGAGTTGCCGCGTGCGCTCGCCGGAGATGCCGAGGACCGCGCCGACCTGTTGCAACGTCCGTGGTGCGCTGCCGTCGAGGCCGTGTCGCAGGATCAACAGGGCGCGCTCGCGGTCGGGCAAGGTACCGAGCAGCGTGCCGATACAATCGCGCGCGATCCGGTTCCCCACGATAGCGGGCAGCGACCGCGTATGATCTTCGATCCCCTCACCGAGCGAGGAGTCGTCGCCATCGCTGTCGGAACGGGCGGGCGCGTCGAGCGATGACGGCGTGGTCGCGGCGATCCGCAAGGCGTCGAAACGCCAGGGGGCCACGCCGCACGCAGCGGCGAGTTCCGCCGTCGTCGGCTCGCGCCCCAATTCGTCGGGCAGCGCTTCCTCGGCGCGGCGTAGCTCCCGCAGCGCCTGCCAGCTATTCGCCGGGAGCCGCACCAACCGCCCGCGATCGTCGAGGGCGCGGGTGATCGCCTTGCGGATCGGCCAGCGCGCGAAGGTGCTGAACCGATGCCCCCGCGCCCGCTCGAACCGATCGACCGCGGCGATCAGCCCCAGATTCCCCTCGGCGATCAGTTCGGGCAACGAGAGGCCCAGGCCGATATAGTGCCGCGCCACGCCGACGACGAGTCGGAGGTTCGCCGCGATGATCGCCGCGCGCGCCGCGCGCCGCTCGGCTTCGTCCCCCTCGGCCAACTGGCGGAAGAGTTCGACCTCCCCAGCCGGGGTCAGCAGCGGGATTTGCCCGGCCTCGCGTAGATAACGCGCCAGAAGTTCGCGTTCCGAGAACTGCTCGCCGCCGACATCCTCCGCGATCTCCTCGGTAGGGTCCAGGGCGGTATCCTGGGCGACATCGTTCGCGGAACGGGCGGGGAGTGTGCGCCAGCCCTCCGGTAAGGCGCGCACACCGCGACCGCGCGGTCGCACTTCTTCAATTGCGCTGTGTTCTCGCATGGTCCTTCTATCCCACCCCGCACTACCCTGTGCGGAAGGCACCGCTGTCCCCCAACGCTAGCACCTTACCGACCAGTGTACGGGTTTACCGCTGGTCTGACAGTCGGGATGGGAATGACTACGCTGTCGCCATTTTCCCTTACAGATTTGTGGGGTTTTCCCCGACAAGAAGCGCGTCGCGCCTTCGTCGGCGCAGAGCCCACGCGGTGCCAAGCTCGGCGGTGGCGCGGGCCGATGAGCCATTCAACCCACCGTGATCGGGCCATTTTTCCTATATTCCGCAGCTGTTTCGGCACAGTACAGTACAGATGGTGATACAAGCGAGCATCGCGCGGCGGCAACGTCCGCCACAGGTGCTCGCGGACGAGGATCGGTCGGGAAGGAGTCACGCGCGTGCGTCGCAGTCCGTCTAGCTCACGCCGTCGCGCCCTGAGCGGTGCATCGACGCTGCTCATCCTGCTGCTGGCGACACTGCTGGGTGGCTGCTACGCCCCCGGCTTCGGCCCCACGCCGACGATCCCGCCGGAGGCGAAGACCGCCGTCGCCTGGGTGCCGACGCCGACCACCCCGCGCAACGCCACGCGCACGGCAGCGGGCACCGTGCCGACCCCCACCGCGACGAAGGCGGCGCGCACCCCGACACCGGGGCCGAATAGTTTCACCGCGACCGCCGCGCAACCCTGCCGCGCGGCACGTTACACCGGGATCGTCCCCGAGAAGAAATCCACGGTCGAGACGGTCGGGCAGGCGTACCACTGCCTGCTGATGTTTTATGTCGATCGCGCCACCCTCGATCACACCATCCTGCTCAAGGGGGCCTGGGCGGCGCTCGAACCGCTCGGGAAGGGCAAATTCACCGCCGAAGACATCGCCCCGCTCGCGCTGAGCGGCGACCGCGAGGCCGACTGGGCGACCTTCGCGGCGCGTTTCAAGGTCCTCGTGACGCGCGGCCAGGGGACAACGGACGCCAACACCCTGTCGCGCACGGCGATCGCGGCGATGGCCGCCAGCCTGAACGATAACCACGTCGCCTATCTGGAGCCGAAATACTGGCGCAACACCGTCAACTCCGAGATCGGGCTGGAATATATCCCGACCGCGGGGTTCGAGGTCGCCGTCGATGACGCGACCGGCAAGTTCTATCTCTACACCGTCTTCGAAGGCTCCCCCGCCGACCGCGCGGGCCTGCGCGCCGGTGACCTCCTCGATAATGTCGGCGGCACCCCGGTCGGTCGCGGCCTGCGGAACCGCCCGCTCGGCGACCTGATCAACGGGCTCCCCGGCACCGGCGACACCGTCCAGGTGACCCGTCCCTCAACCGGGGAGACGCAAACCGTGCTGATCACCGTGGCCGACGTCGATGTGCCGCTGATCGACATCGCCATCCTGCCGGGCAAGGTCGGCTATCTCCGGCTGCGCTATTTCAGCTACTCCTCGGGGCAGGCGTTCGACCGCGCCCTCGCGGCGCTGCAAGCGCGCGGGATCACCTCGCTGGTCTTCGACGTGCGGCAGAATCCGGGCGGCTCATCGGCCGCGCTGATGCACATCCTCAGCCACTTCACGCACGACGGCCCGCTGGCGATCACGATCGATGAGCACGGCACCCAGACCCCCGAGCAGCCCGATCGCAATGTGCCACTCCTGAAGATGCCGTGGGCGGTCCTCTGCGATGGCGACTCGGCGTCGTCGGCCGATGTGACCGCAGCGGTGGCGAAGGCGCGCGGCGGGCGGCTGATCGGCACCAAGAGCGCGGGCGCGCTCAGCGGTGCCCTCTTCTACGAGTTGGAGGACGGCAGCGCGATGGAGATCTCGGTCATCCGCGTCCTCGGCCCCGATGGCGAGGCGATCAACGAGATCGGCGTCACCCCGCACGATATTGTCCCGCTCTCCCCCGCCGACCTCTCGGCTGGCTTCGACCCCCCGCTCCAACGCGCGATCGATTATCTGGTCGGCGGGCGTTGAGCGCCGGGTCGCTCAGCGTCGTGCCAGCTCCGCCTCTCCGATCGTCTCGTAGTCATCCTCCGGCGGCGCAAAGAGCAGCAGGCAGACGCTGATCACGCCGAACGCCATTAGCGCCAGCAGCGGGATGGTGATGAAGCCGAGCCACTCGATCTGCCGCGTCGTGCAGGAAACGCCGGCGGTGCAGGGCTGGATACTCTCGGGCAGGACGCCATAATAGAGCAGGTTGTGATAGGCGGAGATCGCCAGCCCGATCAGGCTGAACGGCAGGACGTAGAGGCGGATCCGCGTCTCGCGCACCAGGAGCCCGATCGTCAGGATCACGACCAGCGGGTACATCGCGATCCGCTGATACCAGCAGAGGACGCAGGGGACCAGCTTCAGCACCTCGCTGAAATAGAGGCTGCCCCCGGTGGCGATGATCGCCTGGAGCCACGCCAACTGGAGGAGGCCGGGGCGCAGCACCTCGGCCAGCCGCACGGCTGACGGTGCGCTCGGCCTATCTTCCAGCGGTGGCTCGTCGATCATGGCGATCTCCCCCTCCACGACAGCGCGGCGTGTCGCGCGCTACCGGCCTTTCGCCTTTAACGCGGCATCGATCGCGGCGGCGAGCCCGTTCGTATCGACGATCTTGCCATCGACCTGATAGGTCGGCGTGGCGTTGATCCCCTGCTTCGTGCCATCGGCGGCGGCGGCGGAGATCACCCCGGCGTACTGCTTGTCGTCGAGCGCCTTGTCGAATGCTTGCTGATCGAGGCCGAGGTCGGCGGCATAGCCCTTCAGCCGCTTCGTCACGTCGCGATCTTCCGCCCACTCGGCCTGGCGCGCGTAGAGGAGATCGTGCATCGCCCAGAACTTGCCCTGCTCCCCGGCCGCACGCGCCGCTTGCGCCGCCGGGATCGCGTTGGGATGCATCGGTAGCGGGAAGTCGTGGTAGATGAACTTCACCTTCCCGGTCTCGATGAAGGTCGTATCGATCCCGCCCTCGATCCGCTGATAGGCGGCGGCGCACGACGGGCACTGGAAGTCGCCGAAGACCGTCACCGTCACCGGCGCGTCGGCATTCCCTTTGTACCAGTAGCCCTCGGCGGTCTGCCCGGTCGGCGCGTTCAACGGACGCACCGCCTGATCGACCGGCACGCCGCTCGCCACGATCGGCGCGTTTGTGCGGGAGCGGGCGATCAGGATACCGACGACGACCACGACGGCCACGACCAGGGCGGCGGCGATCAGGCGGGTGGGCGACGATCCGTTGGACGCCGCCGTTTTCGCGGCGGAGCGGCGCTGGTTAGCGCGGGCGGGCGGTTTACGCATCGGTTTCAGGGTGGACATGCTACGACTCCTGTGGTTACAAGCGCGCTCACGGCTGGGCGAGCAAGGCGCGGATATCGGTCGTGAGCGCGGCAGCCGGGGTGCCGTAGGGGTAAATCGTTCGCAGTTTCCCGCTGGGATCGATCAGGTAGGAGATGGCGGTGTGATCGACCGTGTACGTCCCATCGCCGAGCGGCTGCCGCTGATAATAGAGATCGTACTGCGGGCCGATCTTCGCCAGCGTGGCCTGATCACCGCGCAAGCCGATGAAGCCCGGATCGAACGTGCCCACATATTGGCGCAGGCGCTCGATCGTGTCCTGCTCGGGATCGACGCTGACGAAGACCACCGCCAGCTTCTCGGCATCGGCCCCCAGGCCCCGCTTGACCGATCGGAACTCCGAGAGGGTCGTCGGGCAGATATTCGGGCAATTCGTGAAGCCGAAGAACAGCAGCACCGCTTTGCCGCGCAATTCGTGCAGCGCGACCGGCGTTCCCGTCTGGCTGGTCAGCGTGAAGTCATCGAGCGGGCGCGGCGGTGTCACCTGCGATCCCTGTCCGCTCGGCGAGACGCCATTGGTCACGATCGTCGTGCGACGACCGCTCGGCTCGCGTCGCGATTCCAGGAGCGACAAGATTCCTAATAGCGCCAGGGCTACCGCCACCAGCGCCAGCAAACCCCAGAGCAAACGCCGCCCGCGTCGCGTGGGCGCTATGGTCAGGGGAGCGTTATCGGCGGTCATCGGCCCTCATCTCTGTCCCTGTCTCCATCGTCAGCGGTCGGTAGGCAATACGCAACGAGACACTGTTCAAGCGAGCTTATTGGTCACGCACCTGGGCGCTGACCTGGATAGGCCCCGCGTGCTCGAACGTCAGGGTGAGGTCGACGTTACCGCCCGCGTTGAGATCGTGCCGCACATTGACCAGAATCAGGTGATACCCGTTCGGATCGAGTCGCACTTCGCCGCCCTTGGGGATCTCGATAACATTCACCTGGCGCATCGTCGCCACGTTATCGGTGATCGCCATCCGGTGCATCTCGACCGCCCCGGCCACCGACGACTGCACCCCCACAAGCTTGTCCGCGCCGTCGCCGGTGTTGGTGATCGTCAGATAGACCGCGCTGTTGCTCCCGCCGTTCATCGCGGCCAGCGCATTCTGCGGCGTCCCCGCCGCCTGCACCGCCTTGGCCGGTCGGACCCAGGGATCGCGCACCGCGATCACACTCGTGCCGCCCCCGGACACGCCGCGGAAGCCAACGAGCGTCGCCAGCGCGATGAAGAGGACCACTGCCACCCATCTACCGTGCCGCATCCGGCCCCCATCCCCCTTGGGTCACCCCCGCCGCCCCCGCAGCATCGGCTATCGGGCCGCGCTCCAACGGCAGCAATCCTCGCCAGCACAACCGGGGGACGCCGCCGATCACGGGGATCTACCGCGTCGGCTCGTTGCGGCTCGCGCGCTAGACTCGCTGCGCGACCATGATCTGATACGACGCACAAACCGGAGCGGGCCTTGGACGTCACTAGCAAGTCCACGCTACCACTGTATCAGCCCAACGGCACAAGGAGCGTGGCAACGGCACAGCCCCTCCTATCAAAGATACCTGAAGGCGTACACATGCCCAATAGCCCGCGCCATTCGGCGCGGGCTTGTGCGCGAATGGCTGGCGGTTAAAACCGCGCCTTGAGGGCGCTCACGCGCCACGAAGCCTCCCTACGGAGGCTAGGTTCGCCACGACGCGGTGCCTAAAGATGAGGCAATGCCGCGCAATAATCCCAGCCTGCGGAGGCAGATTGATCCTGCCCGAGTAATAGGGCTTCGTGGCCGCAGCCCTTAGCTGGGATTTATGGCGGTGGCGAACGTGAGCGGGCCATCCCGTCCCAGCCCGCGCAGGCGGGCCGTGGTCCCCTGCCGGGTCAGGGGATTCGTGGCCGCAGGCCCATCAGGCGCGACTTCAGTCGCCAGCCGTTATTAATCCCGCTCCGCTCCGCTCACCCATAAGCCCATCCCATGCGGAGCAATCGCCTCGCCATTCGCGCAACGAACATCAGGGGTGGCCCCGCTTAATGCGCGTAGCTCGCCTCGTATGGCGCGGTCGAGCCGGTGTATCGCACTTCGATCACCTTCTTGTTGTCCATATGCTCCTTCACATGGACGAGATCGACGCTCCCCCCGGCCTTCAACTTAAAGTCGTAGCGCTTGCCGTCGTTGCCCTGGAGGCTGAACGTCTTGGCCCCGGCATCGACCCCGACCACCTGGCCTTTCACCGACTGCTCAGCGCTGCCGCTACCACCGGCACCACACGAGCCCACGGCCAGGGGCAAGAGGAGCAGTAGCACAAGCAAGAGAATCTGCCGAGAGACAAGCTTCATCGGATACGATCCTTTCGGTTGACCTTTCGGCGCACGGCTGGCGAATCGCCGCTGCGCCGGTATAGACGACGATGATAGCCGATCGTGCACGGGCGTCCCATCACGGCGACATAGCGGCGATCGCGGGCCACCGCGCCACCGACGCTCGCACGCCCGTTGTTTGACACGGCGACGCGTTACCGCTACGTTGTGCCGAAATACGCGACGGATGCACGCCACCTCCAAGAGAACAGGAGCCGAGCATGGCACAAGCAGTGCAGCAGCAAATCGCCCTCCCCCGCAGCACCCCGGAGGCGCAGGGGATCCCCTCGGCCGCGATCAGCGCCTTCGTCGCGGCGGTGGAGCGCGACATCGACGCGCTCCACAGCTTCGTGCTGTTACGCCACGGCAACGTGGTCGCCGAGGGCTGGTGGGAGCCGTATCGCCCCGGCGATCAGCATGTCATGTTCTCCCTCAGCAAGAGCTTCACGTCCAGCGCGGTCGGGATCCTCGTCGCCGAGGGGCGGCTGTCGATCGACGATCCGGTCCTCTCGTTCTTCCCCGGTGAGGCACCGACCGCTCCCAGCCCAAACTTGCGGGCGATGCGCGTGCGCCACCTGCTGTCGATGTCCACCGGTCACGCGATCGACACGACCGCCCCGATGGCCGAGCAGCCGGGGCGCACCTGGGTGGCCGGCTTCCTGGCGCAGCCGGTCGAACACGAGCCGGGGACACACTTCCTCTATAACACCGGCGCGACGTATATCCTCTCCGCGATCGTCCACAAGCTCTCCGGCGGGCGGATGCTCGACTACCTCCAGCCGCGCCTCTTCGCACCGCTGGGGATCCTGAATCCGCATTGGGAGCAATCGCCGCAAGGGATCGACGTCGGCGGCTGGGGGTTGAGTATCACCACCGCCGACATCGCCGCCTTCGGCCAACTCTATCTGCAAAAAGGCGAGTGGCAGGGCGCACAACTCATCCCCGCCGCGTGGGTCGAACAGGCCACCTCATTCCAGATACAGAACGGCCCGGCGAATCCCGACTGGGAGCAAGGCTACGGTTTCCAGTTCTGGCGCTGCCGACACAATGCCTATCGCGGTGACGGGGCCTTCGGGCAATACTGTGTAATCATGCCGGATCAAGACGCGGTCCTGGCGATCACCGGGGGCCTGAGCGCCATGCAAGCCCCGCTCGATCTCGTCTGGGAACATCTGCTCCCGGCGATGGGCGACGCGACGCTGCCGGACGATGCGGCGGCACAAGGGGCGCTGGCAGCCACGTTGGGGCAGTTGCAGTTACGGACGCCGCAGGGGCAGCAACAGTCCCCGATCGCGGAGCAAATCGGGGGCAAATCATTCGCCATCGCCGAGAACAAGGACACGATCGCCGCGATCAGCTTCGACTTCGGCCCGAGTGAGACGACGCTGACCCTTCGCAACAGCCGTGGAGAGCAACGGATCCGCTGCGGTCACGGCACCTGGATCCGCGACGCCGTTGACTACGGCCCGTTCGATGGCAGCGAGCGGATCACCGCCTCCCGTCACCCCGGCCCCTGGCATGTCGGCACGAGCGGCGCATGGACCGATGACACCACCTTCACCGTGAAGCTCTGGTGGTACAAAACACCGTTCGCGCGCACCTTCACCTGTCGCTTCGCGGGCGATGCGCTCACCGTCGAGCAGCAGACCAACGTGGGGTTCGGTGCCACCGCGGGGGTGACGCTCCAGGGGCAACTCGCCCGATGAGCATGACGACACAAGGCCCATCCTGGCCGGGTGAGATCTACGATCTCCTCAAGGCCCACCGGATCACGCTCGTCTCCTACGTGCCCGACGCGGGACACCGCGAGTTGATCGAGCGTTGCGAGGCCGACGAGGCGATGCGAACGGTGTCGCTGACGACGGAGGAGGAAGGGATCGCCCTGGCGGCGGGGGCGCACCTGGGCGGGCAACGCGCGGTTTTGCTGATGCAGTCGAGCGGCGTCGGGAACTGCATCAACATGCTCTCGCTGCTGGCGTCCTGCGGTTTCCCATTCCTGACCCTGATCACGATGCGCGGCGAGTTCGGCGAGTTCAATCCGTGGCAGGTGTCGATGGGGCAGGCGGTGCCGACGACGTTAGGGGCGATGGGCGTCATCGTGCAGCGCGCAACCGAGCCGGATGAGGTACGCGACGTGGTCGAGGGGGCCGCGCGGCTGGCGTTCGGGAGTTCGTGCGGCGTCGCGGTCCTCCTATCGCAGCGCCTGCTCGGGGCCAAACGATTCACGGAGGCGAAATGACCGCAGCGCCACAGGTACAACGACGCGCGGTCGTGCGGGAACTCCTGCGCGACCGGGGCGATCTCCTGGTCGTGGCCGGTCTCGGCGCGACCGCCTGGGATGTCGCCAGCGTCGGCGACGATCCGCGCGACTTCCCGTTGTGGGGTGCGATGGGCGGCGCGGCGATGATCGGACTGGGCCTGGCGCTGGCCCAGCCGACCCGCACCGTTCTGGTCCTCACCGGCGACGGCGAGATGCTGATGGGGCTGGGCAGCCTCGCGACCCTCGCGGCGCAACAACCACCGAACCTGCGCGTGGTCGTGATCGACAACGAACATTACGGCGAGACGGGCAAGCAGCGCACCCATACGGCGCGCGGCACCGATCTGGCCGCCGTGGCCCTCGCCTGCGGCTTCCCGCACGCCCGCACGATCCGCGATGGAGACGACATTCCAGCGCTGCGCGACGACATCCACACGCGCGACGAACTCTTCCTCGCCGTCGTCAAGGTCGCCCTCACCGACGACCCGCTGACCCTGCCCCCGCGCGACGGTGCTTTCCTGAAGCACCGTATGCGCGGCGCGATCCTCGGCCCACAAGCGGCGTTCGAGTAGCGGGTAGCGGTCAACAAGCAAGCAGAAAGCGCGGTCCGCTCTGAGCTCCAGAGCGGACCGCGCTTGGGGTAAGGGCGGGATGGGCTCAGTGTGGCGGTCGCGTGATACGGAGCGGAGGACCGGGGATTAAAATCCCCGGCTAGGGGCTGCGGCCACGAAGTCCGCCTCCGCGGACTGGATTCGTTGTCCCCGCAGTGACTATCCCGACACCCACCACGCCGATACTAAAC
>DATCMP010000098.1:0-22515 GCA_036563365.1 Thermomicrobiales bacterium | reverse complement strand
TTACCTTGACATCGACCACCGGATAGCCAGCGAAACCACCGGACTGCAGCGAGCCCTGAATCCCCTTGTCGATCGCCGGGATATACTCGCGCGGGATGACACCGCCGACGATCTTGCTCTCGAACTCGTAGCCCTTGCCCTGCTCTTGCGGGGTCACGTCGATGACGACGTGGGCGAACTGGCCCTTACCGCCGGTCTGGCGCTTAAAGGTGTGATCGACATGCGACGGGCGGGTAATCGTCTCGCGATACGCGACCTGCGGCTTGCCGATATTGGCCTGCACCCCGAACTCGCGCATCATCCGGTCGGTAATGACGTCGAGATGCAACTCGCCCATCCCGGAGATGATCGTCTGGCCGCTCTCCTCGTCCGTCCGCATGCGGAAGGTCGGGTCCTCTTCGGCCATCCGTAGCAGCGCGTTAGTCAACTTGTCCTGATCGCCGCGGGACTTCGGCTCGATCGACTGATCGATCACCGGCTCCGGGAAGACGATCGACTCCAGCAGCACCGGATTCGCCTGGTCGCAGAGAGTATCGCCGGTCATCGTGTAGCGCGGGCCGATGATCGCGGCGATGTCCCCGGCCTCGACCTCGGTGATCTCCTCGCGGTGCGCGGCGTGCATCTGCAAGAGGCGCCCGATCCGCTCACGCTGGCCCTTGATCGGATTGTAGGCATACGAGCCGGTCGTCAACTTGCCAGAGTAGACGCGGATATACGCCAGCTTGCCGACATGCGGATCACTGACGATCTTGAATGCCAGCGCCGCGAAGGGGCCGTTGGGATCGGTCGCGCGCTGAACCTCTTCCCCGGTGCGCGGATCGATCGCCGTCGCCGGCGGCACATCGAGCGGCGAGGGCAGGTAGGCCACGACCGCGTCGAGCAGCAGCTGGACACCCTTGTTGCGAAGGGCTGTACCACAAAGGATCGGCACCAACTGATTCGCGATGGTTGCCCGGCGCAAAGCCGCGCGCAATTCATCGGCCTCGAACGTATCGCCTTCGAGATAGCGCATCGTCAATTCTTCGTCGGTCTCGGCGATCGCCTCGATCAACTCCATCCGACGCGCTTCGGCATCGTCGGCCAACTCCGCCGGAATCTCGGCCTCCTCGATCTTCTGGCCCAGATCATCGTGATAGATGTACGCCTTATTCTCGATCAGGTCGATCAGGCCCTTAAAATCGGCCTCCGCGCCGATCGGCAATTGGATGACGGCGACTTTCGCGCCGAGGCGCTCCTTCGTCATCTCGACCGTGCGCCAGAAATTTGCGCCGGTACGGTCCATCTTATTGACGAAGCAGATCCGCGGCACGTTGTACTTGTCGGCCTGCCGCCACACCGTTTCCGACTGCGGCTCGACACCGGCAACCGCATCGAACACGACCACGCCACCGTCGAGGACGCGCATACTGCGCTCAACCTCGATCGTGAAATCGACGTGACCGGGCGTGTCGATGATGTTGATCCGGGTGCCCTTCCACTCGGCGGTCGTCGCCGACGCCGTGATGGTGATACCGCGCTCGCGCTCCTGGGCCATGTGGTCCATCGTCGCCGCGCCATCGTGGACTTCGCCCATCTTCCGCACGCGCCCCGTATAGAACAGGATCCGCTCGGTCGTGGTCGTCTTCCCAGCATCGATATGGGCGATGATGCCGATGTTACGCGTGTTCTGGAGCGCGGTCTGCCAAGCAGGAACCACTTCTTGTTTCAGATCGACTGCCATGACTGGTCTTGCGTCCCCTCTGCCACCCCAGGCGGCTCAAAAAGTACGAAGTACGAACGATGAAGTACGAATCAGTGACGACGAGCCGCGAGGCATACTTCGTACCTCGTACTTCGTCGTTCGTACTTCGCTAGAAGCGACCGTAATGGGCGAACGCCTTATTGGCATCGGCCATCCGGTGAGTGTCCTCGCGCCGTTTAACGGTCGCACCGGTATTGTTCGCGGCGTCGAGCATCTCGCCGGCGAGTTTCTCGGCCATCGACTTGCCGTTGCGGGCCTTCGCCGCGGCGAGCATCCAGCGGATCGCCAGCGCGAAGCGACGATCGCCTTCGATCGGCACCGGAACCTGATAGGTCGCACCACCGACGCGCTTCGGCTTGACCTCGATCGCCGGTGTAGCATTACGCATCGCCTGCTCCAGCACGTCGAGCGCGTCGCGTCCGGTCCGCTGGTTGACGACATCCAATGCGCCGTACATGATCCGCTCCGCCAGGCCCTTCTTGCCCCGCTGCATGATCTTGTTGACCATCCGCGTCACCAACACGCTCTGGTAGCGTGCGTCCGGCAACAGATCCCGCTTTACGATCTTCGCTCGCCTCGGCATCGATACTCCCCCGTCTTGAACCCGCCTCCGCAAGGGTGCTGCACCCCGCGTCAGCGCCTCATACCGTTGCCGCGCCACCAATCGGCGCGTCGCCGCTCATGGCCCGGCGCGCATCCACACGATACGCCCGATCAAGCCTTGCTTCGCAAAAGGGGTGTACGGACAACAACACCCCACTGGCGTTACTCACACTGAAGAGCGGTCGACCGAATGTCGGGCCGCTCTTCACCATTGGATCCGTCGGTTCCGGGAACAAAGTGGCGTGACGCGGCAGAGCCGCGTTAAACAACGCCTACTTCTTCTTCGGAGCCTTAGTGCCGTACTTCGACCGTCCCTGCTTCCGATTCTCGACGCCACGGGTGTCGAGAGCGCCACGGATGATGTGATAACGCACACCCGGCAAGTCCTTGACACGCCCACCACGGATCAGCACGACTGCGTGTTCCTGGAGGTTGTGCCCCTCACCGGGGATATACGCCGTCACCTCTTGCAGATTGCTCAAACGAACGCGAGCAACTTTACGGAGGGCGGAGTTCGGCTTCTTCGGCGTCATCGTCTTGACCTGGGTACAGACACCGCGCTTCTGAGGCGCCCCGGTGGAACGACTCGTGCGCCCTGTCAGGGCGTTATAGGTGAAGCGCAAAGCCGGTGCCTTGACCTTCTTCTTGACGCTCTTCCGACCGTTGCGGACCAATTGGTTAATCGTCGGCATTCATGTACTCCCTTCCGGCGACGGGGCTGCCCGGCCTATCTCGTGTTGTCCGTCGTTCCCCGCCGGCGGGGGACCGCCCCCCGACACAACGCGGGCCGGATATCCGGCCCACGCACGAAGGAAAAGTATAGCGGCGAGGTCACGACATGTCAAGGAAAACACAGGGCCATTGGGCCTGCTATCGAACGGATCTCACCCCAGTCGGGGAACGAGTGGTTGGGGGTGAGGATACAACACCCCTATTGTACCACCGCCCGATACGCCGCTAACAGGGCAGTGAGGTCAGGATAGATGATGTCGGGGGTGATCGGCCCCTGCTCGGCCTCTTCGCGCGTGGAGACGCCGGTTAATACCATGATCGTCCGCATCTTCGCGTTGATCCCGCCCAGGATGTCGGTATCGAGGCGGTCGCCGATCATCGCGGTTTCCTCGGCGCGCAGCCCCAGCATCCCCAGCGCCTGCTCCATCATCGGCACCTCGGGCTTGCCGAGAGCGACCGGATGCTGATCGGTCGCGACCTCCAGGCAGGCGACGAGCGAACCCGCACCGGGGATGAGCCCTTCCTCGGTCGGCAGCGTCTTGTCGGTGTTGGTCGCCACCCAATCGGCCCCGGCGCGGATCGCCAGGCAGGCGCGGCGAAGCTTGTCGTACGTGACCGCGAAGTCGCCACTGGAGATCACGACCTGGGGCGTCTCGTCATCCCAGACATAGCCGGTGCCATCGAGCAGCAGCTGTTGCAGCGGTTCCATGCAGACCCCGTACAGGCGCGTCCCGGCGGGGTAATGCGCTTGCAGGTAGGTCTTGGCGACGATGCCGGAGGTCAGGATCGAACTTTCGGGGACCGTCACCCCCATCGCTGCCAACTTTTTCACATAGCCGCTCGGCAAGGTGGTCGAGTTGTTCGTCAGCAACAGATAGCGAATCCCGGCCTCTTCGAGAAAGGCGAAGAACTCCACCAGACCCGGCACCGGCTCGTTGCCGCGATACAGGACACCGTCCATATCCATGACTAACCCGCGCAGGCCATCGAGCACCGCGTGGGCGGGGGTCGTCGCCATCCTGTCGCGCTCCTTCCTTAATTGCTCTAACTGCTTCAACTGCTTCGAATAGAGTAACGAACAACGCACAGGGGCATGGACATTTGCATCGGCGCGGTCTGATCGCCGAAGCCCTGCGCGTGTAGCGGCGCAAGCCTAGCATAATGCCGAGTGTCCGCGCCGCATCGGTGTGCAGCGCGGGCTGTACTACGACCGCCTTTCATGCGATAACGTGATAATGGAGCCATTGCCGCGCTCTGGTGCGATGTATATGTCGGACGATATGCAGCATGTGCATATTGCGTACAAAGGAGAGGCAGTCGTGAGCCAAACCGACACCGGGCCATTTGCCGATCGCAACGTGCGGCTCGATCCAGCCCTGGCGGAACGGGTACTGGCCCAAATCGATCAGGAAGAGACGATCGCCTTCCTCCAGGCGCTCGTCCGCGTCCCCTCGGTCAACCCGCCGGGCGATGTGCGCGAGGCGATCCGGCTTGTGGAGGAAAAGCTGGCCGCCGAGGGTTTCTCGACCAATGTCGTCGGTGGCACACCGGAAAAGGTCAACCTCGTCGCGACCCTGCAAGGGCAGGCGGCAGGGCCGCGCCTCGCCTTCAACGCCCATGTTGATGTGGTGCCGATCGGCGAGGAGTCGGCGTGGCGATATCCCCCATTCGGCGGCGAGATCCACGATGGGCGGGTCTACGGGCGTGGCGCGGGCGACGATAAGGCCAGCGTCGCCGCGCAGGTGATGGCCGCGATCGCGCTGGCTCGCTCGGGCGTGCCGTTCGACGGCGCGCTGATCGTCACCGAAGTGGCCGACGAGGAGATCGGTGGCGCGGCGGGGGCGGGTTACATCGTCCAGCAAGGACATGTCGAGGCCGATTACGTGATCGTTGGGGAGCAGACGTTCGGGCAGATCTGCGTCGGGGAGCGCGGCGGCGCGCCGGTGAAGGTGACCGTCTTCGGTCAAACCGGCCACGCCGCGACCCCCTGGAAAGGGGTCAACGCGGTCGAAGGGATCGCCCGCGTCATCACCGCCCTCCGTGAGGAGTTGTGGCCGGTCCTGGCGCAGCGTACCCACCCGTTCCTCAACCAATCGACCGCGACGATCAGCATGATCGAGGGCGGCGTCAAGACGAATGTTATCCCCGACCGCTGCACGATCCACATCGACCGCCGCATCCTGCCCGGCGAGACGCCGGAAGGGGTGGTCGCCGAGATCCGCGCGGTGGCGGAAGGCGCGATCGCCGATATTCCCGGCCTGCGTGTCGAGACGAGCGCGCCGGTTGGTCGCCTGGCGATCGAGGCCGATCCCGCGTCGCCGGTCAGCCAGGCGCTGCAAGCGGCGACGCGCTACATCGGCAAGGAGGTCGTGTTGACCGGCTTCTTCGCGGGGACAGATGGCAAACATTTCGTCCCCAAGGGCTGGCCAACGCTGATCATGGGTCCTGGCGACCCCGCGACCGCCCACACACCCAACGAGTGGGTCGGGATCGACGAGGTGATGGAGGCGACGAAACTCTACGCCCTCTCGGCGCTGGCGCTGCTCGGGCGCAGTTAACACAAACCCCCGGCCCTCCCGACATCTACCATCGGGAGGGCCGGGGGTTCGCCGATTAAGCGAGTTGGGCCAGGATCGCTTTGCTCACCTTGCAAACCATCGTATATGCCGGGTCGAAGACATTGCCGACCTCGTACTCGACACACTGGCCGAGGATCATGCTAGCGCCCGCGGCATCGAGGCCATAGTCGCTGATCAGCCAGCGGATCATCTCCGAGGTGGCGTGCTGCAACGCCTGATCGAGCGGTCGGGCATTGCCACAGGTGAAGATCCACTGGGCATCCTCGCCGCGCGGCCAGCCGATCGCCCAGCCTTTCCGCAAGTCCACCGTGAACTGCGTCTCGCTCGAAATCTCCACGCCGGTGCCGACGATTTCCCCCGCCCCCTGGATGGCGTGAATATCCCCGAGATGGAACAGCGCCCCCGGCTCGGCTACCGGCAGATAGACCGTCGCCCCCGGTCCGAAGCCTTTGTAATCCATGTTGCCGCCATGCTCGGCGGACGTCGCAGTCGAAATCGCCTGCCCGCGCGCCGGGGCGACGCCGAAGCAGCCGACCATCGGCGTGACCGGCAAGGACAGCTTGGACAAGAGCGGGGAAGTCGTCTCCGGCTTCACCGTCCCGGCCTCGACATCGACCTGCCAGTACACCCGCTCCCCTTTCGGTAGCTCACGGATATGGGCGGGATCGACGACATTCGTCGCGACCATCCCGGCGGTATACCCGCGCCTGCGGTTTGGGGTGATCCGATCGAAATGGACCACCAGCGTATCGCCCGGCTCCGCACCTTCGATGAAGAATGGACCGGTCTGGGGATTCCCACCGAGTGTGGCTTGCTCCTCGCGCTCGTCCTGCCCCCCCGCATCGACCGTGGTGGTGATGACGGTATCGCCGGGCGCGATTCGCAACACCGGCTCGCGTGCGGCGATCGTTACGTGATACGTGGTCGGCTGGAAATGATGTGTCGCCATCCTGCGCTACCTCCTCTATATGTGGTCACTGTCTCGTCACCCGCAGGGGTCTGCTATCTACTCCGCGCCCGCACCGAACCCTTGCGTCGCCAACCAGGAAGCGCAGAGGGTCGTCCAACCCGCGACAAGAGGCTCGCCCGCGCCGAGCCCGAGCCCGTGGCGACCGTGCGGGTAGACGTGCAACTCGAACGGGATCGCGTGCCGTCGCAACGCACCGGCGAAAAGCAAACTATGCTCAACCGGGACCGCCGCATCAACGGCGGTATGCCAGAGGAACGTCGGCGGCGTCGCCGCATCGACATGGCGCTCCAAGGAGACGGCGGCGCGACTCGCGGCGGTGGCCTCCGGTCCGAGTAGGTTATCGGTCGAACCCTGGTGGCGCACATCGCCGAATGAGATCACCGGGTAGCAGAGGACGAGCGCATCGGGACGACTACTCACCCGCTCGATCGGATCGACATGTGCCGGATCGCCCGGATCATGGAAGATCCCGGCACTGGCCGTCAGATGACCACCGGCGGAAAAGCCGAGGAGTCCGACTCGTGAGGACGCCAGCCCCCACTCGGCACCGCGCCAACGGACCAGCCGGATCGCACGCTGGGCATCACGGAGCGGCGTCGGATGCCGATGTGGTGCCACCCGATAACGCAGGATGAACGCGGCGATCCCGAGGCCGACGAGCCATTGCGCGATCGGCTCGCCCTCGTGCGGCGCGAGGCGTCCGTAGCCGCCGCCCGGACAAACGACAAGCGCCCCCCGCGCCACGCCCGTCGCCGGGAGGTAGGGGGTGAGGGTCGGCTGGTCCGCAGGATCATCGTCGTTCGCCCCACCATTCGTGGGCCACAGCGGGAACGACGCCTGGGCAATACCGGGCACGCTGGCCTGTTGTGCCGATGACACGCGCGTACTCCCCCTCCGTGCTCACGCCGCCCGCGTATTCGTCGGACGCAGCCTAATCAATCCCGACCACGCATGCAAGTAATCATCTTGACCGCCGCCCGGCGCTACGTGCTACAGTTAGCCCTCTTCGCCGTCCACCGCGGCGAAGGGAGAGTTGAGGAGCAAACGCAAGAGGGGCAAAAGAGGCGATGCGGGCGGAGTTGCGAGAGCTTGACCAGGCGTACAAACAGTTGAAATTCGCCTATGAGGATCAGGCACGGATGATCGGGCGGGCACGCAAGGCAAGTCCCGCGGAGTTGGAGCGGGTCCAGGATGCCGTGCGGGCGACCAATGATCTCTTCGATACGGCGCGGCGGGCATTAGAGGCGGCGGTGCGGGAAGGCTTGGGCGAGGAAGAGTAGCGGAACGTCGTCGCGCCGGAGCAGATCGAGGCCACACCGCCCTACCAGCCGGCGGTAGCGAACCAGATCCCGGCGCGATAGTTGTCGAGCGCCTGGCGCACATAGGGGATGATGTTGGTCGGCAGATCGGTGAGCGGGAACCAGGCGAGCTCGTCGCACTTCCCCGGTTCAGCATTCTGGATCACGCCGGACCAGTCGCTTGCCGCCAGGAAGAAGTCGATCCGCTCGTCGTCGGTCGGCGTGGACGCGCGCCGTTGCAACACACCGACCATCCGGAGGGCATCGCGTTCGATCGTGATCGCCGCTTCCTCGTGCGCCTCGCGCTGGATGGCAGCGTAGACCGTCTCGTCACCATCGAGATGGCCCGCGATGACGCTATAGTTGCCATCTTCGTAGCCGGTATTGGCTCGGCGCAGCAACAAGATTTGCCCATCCGCGATCAGGAGCAAGTGGACCGCCGCGATGAGGCGGAACCGATCCGGCCGGGCAACGTCGGATACGCCCATCGGCGTCATCTCCCTACCCTCTCGTGAAACATCCAAACGATCTCCGTCGTAAGAAGGATACAGGACGAACCGCGGGGCTTAAGCCGACACAGCCGACGGTCAACAGACGAAGGAGGTCGTGTGCTCAATTATCCGCTCGAAATGTCTTTCAAGATCGTGGCGATCAACCCGCAGGTGCGGGTGACCGACGCCAACGGCCAGCTGGTCGCTTATGTCAAACAAAAGGCATTCAAGCTGAAGGAAGATATCACCATTTTCGGAGACGAGGCACAGACCCGCCCCCTCTACCGGATCAACGCCAACCGGATCCTCGACTTTAACGCGAATTACACGATCACCACACCCGATGGTCAGCAGGTCGGCTCGGTCTACCGCCCCGGTGCGCGTTCGATCTGGAAGGCGAGCTACACGATCTCGGACCCCGGCGGGAACGAGATCGGCTTGGTCCACGAGGAGAATGCCTGGGTCAAGGTGATCGATGCCCTGGCGGGCGAGATACCGGTCCTCGGGATGTTCACCGGCTACCTCTTCAACCCGGCCTATTTCGTCGATCTGCGCGGCCAGACCGCATTCTATCTCAAGAAACAACCGGCGTTCCTGGAAGGGAAGTTTCACCTGGAACAGCGCGGCAATATCCCCGAGCACGAAGAAGGCCTGATCATCGCCGGGACGATCATGGCGCTGATGTTAGAGCGGATGCGCGGTTAACCTCGGTCGCGCGTTCCCCCTCGCGGTAACGCCAGAGAAGAGAACAGCGCCCGACCATGTTGGTCGGGCGCTGTTACTGTTGCACATCCATGAGCACAACTTAATCCCCGAGCGGAATTATCGCGTATACCCTTTAAGCTGTTGCATTTGCGTATCAGCGAAACAGACAACAGCCGAAAAAGGATCGTCATGTTCGCGAGGTATATCGGGGGAGGTATACGATGATCAGCAATAGTACGACCTTACTACCGATCATGCTGGAGCAACGTTTCGGGAGCCGCTGGCTCCAAAACTGGCAGAGCTTACAAGATATCGAGGCGCGCTGGTTGGCGATTCATCTCGCCACAGAGTCCGCCAATGGACGGGAGCTCACCGGCGCATCGATCCTGACCAGGGTCATCGCCGCCGGTCGCGGGCAACTCCCGGCGATGGCCCGTAGCTCGCGCTCTGTCAGCACATTGCTGGCGATACTCTACCGGGCCAGCCTCCTACCACCGCAGACGACTAACAGCGTCAGCTTTCCGACCGAGCAATTCGACAAGTGTCTGGGCGCAGATTCCGGCACTGCGGCCCAAGCCTGAGCGCGACCCGATCGTGAGAGCCGGGCGATCACGCGGGCAATTCGGTTCTCCCGTGCAGCGGTTTCGCTGCGTCACCGCAGCGGTTGAGGGGCGACATCCATCAACCGAAGCAGCCGGACGATGAATTGCGCCAGTGCATCTTTCTTGTAAAGTTCTTGCATGATGGCGATCGGCTCTATAGTGAGCCGATCGCTGGCGAAGATCGTCTCCCACGGTAATTCGTTGTCGCCGCTGCCGCGCACTCGCGTAAGCACTTTGAGGAACTCGTAGGCGATTAACCCCTGCCCGATCGCCGAGGGATGCACACCATCCAGGCTGAACAGCCCCCCCTGAACCAGGCGACCATCGACATTCGCGTGATAATACTTCGTATTCACCAGCGGATAAACGTACTTAAAGTAGTCGGGGAATTGGTAGGTCGGTTGCCCGGCGTTGCGCTTGTAGGCGATTTGATCGAGCGCATCTGCGACATCGACGATGTGGTAGCACTCGCGCTGATATCGCCGGTTTAAATCAGCCACCAAGCCCTTGATACTCGCGTTGTACGCGCGGATGCAGTCGTCGATGTGCAACGCATCCTGCATCGTCAGTTGGATACCGGTCTCGCGCGCGAACTGCTCCTCGAAGGGGAAGTAGGTGTAATACTTGTAGTAGACACAATCCTTGCCGTCGCGCCGGACTACCGTGGTCTCACCGACCCCCTTCGCCAACGGCGCGATCGTCACCAGCGGCACCGTGCCAACGAATACCTGCCAGTCCGCTGCCCTGTTATCCCGCATGATCGTATCGACCCGCCTGAGCAGTTCCCCATACTCCGCGCTGAAATCCTCCGGGTGCCAAAGATTCCAGCCGCGTTGCTCCCGCTCCAGGTGGCTTCGCTGATGCGGTGGTGGCACCAATCCGCGCGGCGTCTGGTTTATCTTCAAGCTGACCACCGTACCGAGGGCATTGTTCGACCCCAGCCATAACACGAGGTTGTCTACCCCCTCCCCGCGCGCATGATGTTCCAGCCAGGTGAGCTGACTGAAATCATCGTAGGCGGGATCCAGCGATGGGTTCAGCACCTTCAGCGCCGTACGATACCCGGCACGATCCGGCCCCTGCAAGAAATCGTCGCTCGGCCCACTCGGGCTGCCCAAGCGTAATTCTTCCTTGCAGAGCGCCGGGGTCACCAGCCAGGCGTCGGCGACGGTGAAGCCTGTCACCGCCACATTATGGAAGAAGGGGACAGCGCCGGGGTAGGGCCGGTCGGCGGCGCTCGCCCCGCGCTCGTACTCATCCTCGGTCCGATCGACAAGATCATTAATCGTCGGCAAGACGGTGAGCCATTCAAGCCCGCCGATATCCGCGCCGTAGCGACTGTTGAGACGCCGCAGGATCGTTTCAAGGTTGAGCGGCAGGCCATCGACCGGCCAATTGGGGTAACGATAGTCTTGCCCGATCCGCAGCCCGAGCTTGGCCGCCAGCAGGGTGGAGAACGAGAGATCGGTTCGCGCGGCGGCGAGTGACATGAAGCCCTGCGCGAGACTGTCGCCGATGGTGAACAGCTTCATCCCGTGCCCCTTCCGCTCTTGGCTTCGCGCTGAACGATCCCATAGCAACGTTCACGCACTGGTTCACGCACTGGTTCACGTACTTATGGAACGTCACAGCGCCGACTATGTTTCTTCTGCCCACGCCCTGTACCGTTCAACCATAGACCGATCGCCCGATCGCCATCTACGATACTCCCCGCGGCAACGTTAGCCACCGGGCCATACGATCGGCGCGGTACTTCCTTACACTCTTCTTACACTTTCTCTATCGCATTCGCGCCTACCCCTGCTACACTCGTGCGTGCGAGCTATGCGCTACCGTGTGTTCGCCGCGGCCAGGAAGTGGGGCACACGATGCACGTTCGGATGAAACTCATCCTCTCCTATGCCCTGATTATCGCCCTCTGCCTCACCCTGACGGCGCTCGTGAGCGCCGTCCTCCTGCGGAATTACCAGAATCGCTTCGCCAAGCAGCGGATCGAGATCATCGCCGACACTACCGCGCCACTCCTGCACGACAACAACGATCCTGCCCGTTTCGACGCCGCCGCGCAGGTACGGCGCACCGCCGACCAAACGCAGACTCGGCTGATCGTCCTCGAAGCAGCCTTGCGCGATCTGACGAGCGCACAACAACGGGCGGCACGCGGCGGGAACAACGTTCAACGGTTCAATGCCGTCGTACAGCAGGACACGGCGGGCCTCCTGCCGGAGGGGACGACCGTCGCCGTACCGCGCGAGGTCTACGAAAGCTGGCAACGGTGGCTCCGCGAGCAGGCTACCACGACGGCCCGGGCCGGTACGCCGACAGCACCCCCACTGAAAAATGCTCAACTAACGCTGCCGGGCGCGACCATAAGCGCGATAACGCTCCACACCGGGCGGCCGCTCGATCTCGCGCTTATCCCCCTGCGCGCCGAAAAAGGGATGCCCAGCGGCGATTTCCGCGTCCTGGTCGTCGCCGAGCCGGTCGGCTCGGCAGCACGGCCATTGGCAACAGTCATCGGGACATTCGCCCCGGCCGCGGGCATCGCCTTCCTGGTGTCGATCATCGGTGCGCTCATCCTGGCCCGTTCGATCAGCAAGCCGCTGATCGGGCTGACGGCGGCGACGCGCGCCCTCGCCAGCGGCGACTACCAGCGGCGCGTCGCGATACACGGCGATGACGAAGTAGCGGAATTGGGGCGCAGTTTCAACGCGATGGCCTCCGACATCGAACGTGTCCGACGGCGCGAGCGCGACTTCCTGGCGAACATTTCACACGATCTCAAGACGCCGCTCACCTCGATCCAGGGGTTCGCGGGCGCACTGATCGACGGCACTTGCCCGCCCGATGCCTACCCCGACGCCGCGCGGATCATCTATGGCGAGTCGCAGCGAATGGGTCAGCTGGTCGGCGATATTCTGCAACTCTCGCGACTGGAGGCTGGTGAACTTCCCCTCGCCGTAGCCCCGGTCGATCTCACCGCACTCCTCAGAGCGACGGCACGACGCTTCGTCGGCACGGCGGCGAAAGCGGGTGTGTCGATCCGCCTCGAAAACGCGCCCGAGCACCCGATCATCGCCCTCGCCGATCAGGGGCGACTCGAACAGGTTTTGGGGAATCTGGTGGAGAATGCGCTTCGCTACACCCCGCCGGGCGGTCGGATCGACCTGATCGGCGCGAGGCAGGAGGGCGCGGGCCAGCCATCGGCACGACTCGCCGTACGGGACACCGGGGGCGGGATAGCCGCCAGCGATCTGCCGCGGATCTTCGAGCGTTTCTACCAGGCCGATAAGTCGCGCGTCGCCGGGCGCGCGGGATCCGGCCTCGGGCTGGCGATCGTCAAGGAACTGATCGAGCGTCACGGCGGCACAGTCCACGCCGAGAGTGTCATCGGCGCGGGCACCACGATCACCATGACGTTGCCGCTCGCACCGGATGAACGCCGACAGCGGGAGGCGGCGGACACGCCGGTCGGCGCTCCCACCGCGACCGAGGCAACGACCACACCGGCAGGGATGCGGAGGGAACGATGACCACGATCCTCGTCGTCGACGATGAAGAGCATATCCGCCAGTTGCTGAGCATGTATCTGGTCAAGGAGGGGTTCGCCGTCGAGACGGCGACGGATGGGCGCACCGCACTCAGTCGCGTCAATGCCATCAAGCCCGATCTCGTCGTTCTCGACCTGATGTTGCCGACCCTCGATGGCTGGGGGGTCTGCCGCGAACTGCGGCGCTCACCGCACACCGAGGGGCTGCCGATCATCATGCTCACGGCGCGCGACGATCTCATCGACCGGGTCCTCGGCCTGGAGCTGGGTGCGGACGATTACCTCACCAAACCGTTCAACCCGCACGAACTCGTCGCGCGGGTGCGCGCCGTCCTGCGGCGCAGCACGCGCGGGGCCACATCGAGCAAGCTGCTCTGCGCGGGTGACATCACGATCGATCTCGACCGCCATGAGGCGCGCATCGGCGACCAACCGCTGCAACTTCGCGCCAAAGAGTTCGATCTCCTCGCCGCCTTTGTTGAACGACCGGGTACGGTCTTCACGCGCGACGTCCTCCTCAACCGCGTTTGGGGTTACGAACACGAGATCGACACCCGCACGGTCGATGTCCACGTCAGCGCCCTGCGCGAACGCTTGAGTGGCGCACAGTCCGCGATCGAGACGATCTGGGGCGTCGGCTATAAGTTCATCGATCGCGGTGGTGAGACGAAAGATAACGCCGAGAAGTCCGTGCCAAAAGCAAACAAGTAAGTCGACCCGGCGAGGGGGCGCGACGAGCGGCCGCGCGTGGAGCGATTCGTCCAGACTGTGATGAAAGCCACACCTCTCGCCTTACATTCTTTTTACAGCTTCCCCATCACCATTTCGTATCTCCTTGGCATACTGCCTACAGGAACGAGGGGCATGTGGCCTCCTCGTCGCAATAAGTCTGACCGCAGCAACGGTCGGGAGGTACGAATGATCTTGCCCGGTATCACGAAAATTGGCGCTGGCATGTTGTCGATGACCCTGCTGCTCGGCGGCGGAACGGCGGTTGCAACGGCACACTCCGCCACAGCAGCGACGACGAATCCGAACAGGCAAGCGAATTGCCAGGATTACCAGACGAAGCTCGCCCAGAACCTCAATATCACCGCGCAGCAACTGCACGACACGCGCAAGAAAACCGCCAATCAGGTGATCGACGACCGACTGGCGGCGGGGCAGATCACGCCCGCACAGGCACAAGCGGCGCACGATCGGGTCAACAACAGCACCGGTGCTTGCACGGCTGTCGGTCAAGGGGGAGCGGGAGCAGTACGGCAGGCGGCGCAACATCTACGTAAGGTCGAACTGCAAGCAGCCGCGCAGAAGTTGGGCCTCAGCGAGCACGACCTCCTGAAGGAACTGCGCGGCGGCCTGTCGTTAGCACAGGTAGCCCAGGCACATAATGTTAGCCGTGACGATCTGAAGGCGACGATGCGTGTCGCGCTGCAAACCACCCTCGATCAGGCGGTGCACGCCGGGAAGCTGACCCAATCGCAGGAGGACAAGGCGCTCGCCGCGTTCGATACCCGTGCCGACAAGCTTCTTGATCGGGTCTGGCAGGCCAACAAATAACGCCCGATCGATCGGTCGAACGCTCAGGTCTACAACGCAGCGGCGCGGCACCTATCTTTCGGGTGCCACGCCGCTGCGTTATGCATTGGATGGATTACTCATTCATGTGGAGCGCCCAGCGCGTCACGATGACCGCCAGCACAGCGGCAAGGACAATCCCGAGTACCAGTAGGATCGCGCCGATAACTTCCGTCACCGCAAGCCTCGCTGCATCATCCCTATCCTTGCACGATCGCCCATACGGGCAAGCTGTGCATCACACACACAAAGTCTAGCATAGCGTGCTCCATCCTTAAGCGGCAGGGGCGCACATAACGGCGGCAAAGGGGTCGTCGGCGACATAGGTGTCGGATTGCGCCATATCCGCCCCCGTGCGAATCTATCTACGGATCGGGGGAAAACTCGTGTACTATAGCCAGGAGCAGTAGGCACGGGGCCGATCCCTGCAACGCCAACAACCGTAACGGGCATTGCGGGCCCCACAGATGCTGACGATAGACAACCATGATCAACCGCAGTACGGGCAGGGTGATGGTGAACAGTGGGCGTTCAAAAGACCATGACGACAAGCAAGAGCAGCAACAGGTCCTCCGGCAGCATCGGGTGACCTGGCGAGAGCTCGCCATCCGCGATCACCGGCTCGCGCAGTTGAAGCGGCGGGCCGAATTGGTGCGCGATAATGGCGTGTCCCCCTCGTTCTGTGCCAGCGATCACTGGTATGGCAAAGGAGCCGCCGACGGCCTGCGCGACCGCCTCGCGGGGTTGGTCGGCCCGCTGGCGCGAGCGGACGATCCGATCTTGGGCACCGATGCGGCGCTGGAGGTGGCGAGCGCAACTGTGCGCGCGCTCCTGCCGCCCTGCCGGAACTGTAGCTGCCACCGGCTCGATGCGATGCCGGACAACCGTCGCTTGCGGCGACCATGAGTGCGATACAATACGGATACAGGATGAAGGGATAACCGATGACCAGGGATACGGCGATACCGGAGCGCCTGAGACGCGCGGAGAAGAGCCTAGCCGAGGCCGATCATCTCCTGCAACGACGACGCACAGAACTCGGTGGTGCGGGTGGGGCCGACTTTGAGGATCGTTTGCTACAAGGGATGCGTGAACTCGCGGCGGTGATACGCGATCTCGTAGCGGAGGGTGGGGGGATGGCCGGGGTATCGGACAGCCACGCCGCCGAACTCGAACAAGCAGCGATCGCGCTTGATCACCCTGGCAACAGCACGAAGCGCGCGTAAAGGGATGTTCAAGACCAGATAATCGTCCGCGCGCAGGAACGCATGAGCAGCGCGGGAGAGGGATAGGGCCGGTGAGTAGCGACGCAGCAAGCGAGCACAAAGCACCAATATCGCCGCTGGTCGGGGAACTGGCCGCGCAACTGGGCGAGCAGGATGAACAGCCGTTGCAGCAGATCGACAAAGCGCTCGCGATCCTCGGTGAAGCGCCGGTGCGTGCGATCATCGCCGAGGCGCTCGCGATCGAGGCGAGCGGTGGCGAGACGGTGATGAGCGGCAAGCGGCGGCGCACCCCGGGCGGGATATTCTTCCGCCTGGTACGCGAGCGGGCCACCGGTAGTCAGCGGCGCGCGATCTTCCCGACGGCACCCGGCGCAACGCCAACCCCTTCAGCGGTACAGCCGTTCACCTGGGCAACGTTCGGGACGCTGTTGCCGACACTGATAACGGATGCAGGAGAGGTGACCACGGTGAAAATCACGGTAATCGGACGCCCCAAGCAGATCCTCCCCTCCGGCGACGTTATCATCGTCACCTTGCGGAGTGAGCGCCCCCCCAGTCTGCCGAAAGGATTGCCGACGCCGACCGCCCCGACCGATTACGCCGTCCTGATCGCGCGTAAACAGTGGCAGAAAGTCGAAGCGGCGATCCAGCGACCGGAAGACAAGTTGATCATCGAAGGGTATCCGACGCACGATCCCCGGTTCAACGGGATCACCGTCCTGGCGACCCAGGTGACGACGCGCGACCAACAGGCCGCGAAGCGCGAAGAACAACGATCGGCGCGATAACTTGGCCGAGGCGAGGAGAAAGCGCATGGGCGCAGCGCGAGAGCGGGTCAGTCAAGCATGGCGAGACCTGCATGAGTCGGTGTACTACGCGGCGGACACCACGGGATGCGCGCAGTTCATCCAATTCGCCGATCATCAGGCGCGCCGTAGCGACGCCGCCGCCGATATTGAGTCACTCCGCTGTATCTATAAAGCCGGCCATCTTTCGGGCGACGAGGTGCTGCAATACCAACGCCTGCACGCCCACTACATCGATCTGGTCCGTGCCGCGGAAGGCGACTTCGCACGCGACATCATCAACCAGTTCGTGGAAGCGGCGCAGGAACTCGAAGCGCGGATCTGGCAGGTCGTCCCCAACGCGAAGCTGCCAAGCGGCATGGTCGCGAAAAGCACCGATCCACAGACCGGTCAACTCGGCACGATACGCAAGAGCCGACGCAGTGCCACCTTCCAACCCTGATCCGGCCAGCGTCGAACACTATCGTGCCGGAGCATAGATAACGACTCCCATAATTGAGACGAGACGCGTACATGAACCACGAGGCGATGGCGGCGCTGGCGGCGGATTGCGCGCCGACAGACGCGCACCGTACGCGCGACTTACCACGTATCCTTGCACCCCTCGATCCCGACTACCGCATCCGGTAACCGAGTGGTCCTGTCGAGACCAAAGTGGAGGCGATGGCCGGGTACGCCGAGGAAGACCGCCGTTGCGATCTCGCAGAGGCAACCGCTCTCGCGGTACAGGTCCGGGACGCGGTGGCCCAGGTAATCGAGCTCCGGCGCGCAACCGGAGGTAACCGAGGGCAGGCGTTCGATTACCGGGCGCGCTTCCTCTCTGTGTGGCTCAAGAAAGACGGGGAGTGGCACGACAGCGCCTACTTCTCTGTGGCGTTACCGGCGGAATAAGCACCGGAGCTTGCCTGTTTAGCACCCTCACTATCCTCCCCAGCCCGCAGCCCGCGTCTTTACCGGCGAGCACTATTCGCTTGCCGTACCCGCCGCCAGATGACGCTGCACCGAGGCCACCTTGTCGTCGGCACTGGAAAACTTGTCGCGGCGCTCGTCCATCTTGATGATCGTGTAACAGCGCGGGGCACCGGCACCGAGGGCGGCGCTATGCATCGCCCCGCAGGCGGCGAGGACCGCGGGTAACTCCCCGATCAATGTCGTTCCCATCCCCGACAACTCGTGCTGTACCTCGGGATGCGCTTCGAGCGCCCGCAACGCTTCAGCAACGATCGCGCCAACACTCGGCCCATTGGTGCCGATCGGCACCACGCTGATCTCGGCCATCACCGGCATCACAACCTCCAGAAAATTCTTGCGCCAAGGCGATCATCGCGGTGCCATACCGGAAGAGACAGCGCCCCGCAACGACACCAACATACTACAATATGGGCATTGTCACACGGTAGCGGACGATCCTTCCTGGGATGTTGTCGCACCGTAAACCAGAGGGGGGAACAATGAGTTTCAGCGCGCTCGAAGGCCGCTACAACGATACGGTCTATATCGACCTCATCGAGGCGCTAGACCCTGATGAGAATCCGTGGACGGTGGCAATCGTCGATCTGATGCGGGTCGGGGAAGTGGCCGATGGCCTCTACATGGCCGCTGTCTTCGCGCCCGGTCGCCTGATCCATCGCGCAGCGCCGGTGTGGTCGCTCGAAGAGGCGCGGGAACTGGCCGACCGCTTTTTCGCGGAGATTATCGCCGGGACATTCGTGCCGATCCCCTACGAGATTAAGCCCCTGGAACCGCTGGTGGACGCCGATGATGACGATACCGACGCCAAATAAGTACCCTAGACAAAGTAACCAGGCGGGGTACGGATCTACGATCCGTACCCCGCCTGCCGTTGAAAATCGGCTGTTGTCAACGTCGAGCGAGAAAGGTTACCCCTTCACACTCCCCGCCGTCAGACCTTCGACCAGGAACCGCTGCGCGTAGCCGTAGATGATCACGACCGGGACGGCCATGATGATCGAGGCCGCCATCAACTGGCCCCACGGGATGACATCGCCCAACACCATCCCTTGCAAGCCGACCGGCAACGTCTTCAAGCTCTCCTTGGAGAGGAACACGAAGGCGAAGAGGAACTCGTTCCACGCATTCGTGAAGGTGAAGAGGGCCACCGCCAGCAGCGCCGGCGTCGCCAAGGGCAACGTGATCTTATAGAACGACTGGAATCGTGTCGCCCCATCGAGCATCGCCGCCTGCTCCAACTCTTCCGGAATACCACGGAAGTAGCCCATCAACAGCCATGAGGCATAGGGGAGCGCGAAGGTCGGGTAGGTGATCAAGAGCGAGCCGAGGGTATTGATCAGCTTGATCTGGCTGAGGATTTGATAGAGCGGGATGAAGAGCAACGCGCCCGGGATCAGGTAGGTCAGCAGGACCAGCACCGAGAGGGTCTGCGAGCCGCGGAACTTCAACCGCGCCAGCGCATAACCCGAGAGCGCGGAGAGCCCCACCGCGATGAGGGTGGTAACGGAAGCGGTGAAGACCGTGTTGCGGAACCAGGTCCAGAAGGGGCGCTCGTTGACGAGCTTACCGAACTGGGCCGTCGTCCACGGTTGCGGCCAGAAGACGTTGCCCTGCTGGGTCGTCTGCTGCAACTCCGTCTTGAAGGCGGTGATGAAGATCCAATAGAACGGCGCGAGGACGAAGAAGAGGAGCGCGGCCATCGCGATCCACATCGGGATGCGACCGAGGATATAGGTAGCCCCCTTCGCGCGCTTGGTGTTCTTGGCGAGGATGACGCTGATCTGGCCGAAGCCGAAGGCGAGCGCGGCGATGATGCCGAGCAGGATCATCGAGCGGATGAAGAGGCCCGAATCGGCCCAGGCCAGCCCGAAGCCGAGCAATGCCAACGCCGCCCACATCATGTACCGGCCATACGCAGCGGTGAAGTGGTCGAGCGCCGTCTCTTTGATTTGCCCATCGGCGCGCCGCATGTAGCGCGCCAGGAAGAAGATCAGCACGGCGATAATCGGCACCATCAACAGCGCGACGGCCGCACCGGCACCGAATTGCAAGCCCTGAATCGCCTTCTCATAGGCGAAGATGACGAACGGCCGCGTCGTGCCGCCCGGTCCACCACCGGTGAGCAGGTAGATGATGTCGAAGGTATTGAAGGTCCAGATCGTCGAGAGGAGGGTTGTCACCAGCAGAACGTTACGGAGCCCGGGGAGGGTGACATGAATGAAGCGCTCCCAGGCCGTGGCACCGTCAACCGAGGCCGCCTCGTATTGCTCCTTGTCGATCGCTTTCAGGCCCGCGAGGAGGTTGATGGTGAAGAAGGGGATACCCTTCCACACATTGACGAGGATGATCGACGGCAGGGCCAACGACGTACTCCCCAACCAGGAGGCGGGGAAGCGATCGATGATATTCAACGACAGCATCAGATCGCCGACGTGGGTAGCGACAAGGATCTTGTTGAGGCCACCGAAGATCGGATCGTAGATCAAGCGCCACGCGAGCGCGGTGACGACAGTCGGGATGATCCACGGCAACAGGATCAAGCCGGTGAGGATCGAGCGCGCACGGGTGAGGTTATGCAGCAAGAGTGCCGAAACCATACCGACGATGATCTTGAAGACGATCGAGTACACGGTATAGAGGAACGAAACCTTGACGGCATCCTTGAAGGTCCGGTCGCCCAACAGGTCTTGATAGTTTTGCAAACCGACGTAGTTATTCACGCCGGTGATCGTGCGGGTGGTGAAGCTGAGCCGCACCGCATCGGCGAACGGATAGAGGATCAGGGCTACCATCAACAGGACCATCGGCAGGACGAACGGGAGCGCTATCTGCCAGTCCGGGCCGAGCGCGCGGCGCAAGCGCTGCCCCCAGGTTGTCGGCTCGTTGCCACGCGCGGCGCGGGCTGGTTGCTGCAGGCTCCTTGCCATTTTTTACCCCATCGGTGATTGAACGCACCGGGGTATGCAAACAGATGCATACCCCGGTGATCGGCCCTGTATTACTGCTTGATCCCGAACTGATCGAAGACCTTGACCATCGAGTCGTGCGCTTCCTTGACGGCATCGGCGGGCTTCTGGCCCTTCTGAATGATCGCCGCCATCATCGTCTCGAGTACCTTGGCCGCGATCGCCGCGTCGAGGGCGGGGTTTACCGGGCCGGGGTAGTAGCTCTGATTGTAGCCGAGCGGATCGCGAACCTGCGCCTCGAGCTGGGCGAAGTTCGGATCGCTCTTCCAGAAATCGTTTTTCCACTGCGATTCGAAGGCCGGCAGGATCAGACCACCGGCCTGCGTGGCAATCTTGTTCCACTGCTCCGGTTGCAGCAGGTACTTCGCGGTTTCCTTCGCCAGATCGGCGTTCTTCGCGCCGCGATAAATCGCGAGATAGCCGATCTGGCCGCCGGTCAGCGCGCCGCTCGCGGTCGCCGGACCTTTCGGACGGCTGGCAACGAACGTATTGGCGAAGACCGGGTTCTTGTCGTCCTTCGCCTTAGCATACATGGTGAAGGCATTGGAGGTCATCCCGATCGTGCCGTTCAGGAAGGCGGTGTTATTGCCCGCGCCATCCCAGGACTCGTAGCCCGTGGGGAGCATGTTCTTGTACTTGGGGTTGGTATAGATGTCGGCCAGCCAGGTGACACCCGCGACCGTCTCCGGGCTGTTGAGGACGACCTTGGTGCCGGTCTTATCTTGCAGGCTCCCGCCCCAGGAGTGGATGACATGGAAGATCAACGTCGGGCCGTCACCAACCGCATACGGCGAATGGCCCCAACCGAAGAAATTCTTGCTCGGATCGGAGATCTCCAGGGCCGCGTCGCGGAGCTTCTCGTACGTGTCCAGCGACTCCGGCTTGATCCCCTTCTCAGTCAGCTTGTCCTTCCGCAGGAACCAGGCATCGGAGCTGCTGAAGAACGGAATGGCGTAATACTTGCCATCCTTCGTCAGGCCACGCGGCAGGATCGGCATCGGCGTACCGTATGCCGTGATCAGCTGGTTCACGACATCCGTGACGTCTTCGAGCAGGTTGAGGGTGACGAGCTGGCCGATACCGGCACCGATATCATCGGCGAGATCGAATGGGCTACCGGACTGCACACCGGCCTGCACCTTCGCCAGGTTCTGCGCCGCGTCGGTGCTCGCCACCGAGAGCTCGACATCGCCACCGACCGACTTGGTGTAGTCGCGAATGGAGTTGCCGATCTGATCCTGCACCGCCTTGTAGTACTGCACCTTCTGGAAGTAGCCGAGCTTCTTGCCCTGGAAGGCGTTAGCCGTGGTATTCGGCTTCAACGGCCCCGTACCGACAGAGACGGGCGATCCTCCGGCCGCGGGCGATGCACCCGCCGCCGCAGATGCGGTTGCACGGACGGCAGTCGCACTGCTGACTGCGCCACCGGCAGCACCGGTGGTCGTGGCTGTCGCGCCAGCGCCGGTGGCCGGGGCGGTTGTCGCGCTGCTCGCAACTTTCGTGGCGGTCGGCACCGGTGCGCTCGTTGGTGACGCCGTACCGCCGCACGCCGCAAGCAAGAAGGCCGCCATCCCAGCGACGCTACCGCCCAACATCTGCCGTCGAGTAACCTTACTGCTCACCTACAACTCCTTGTACCCTACGCTCAAGACGATCAAGCCCTACCACCACAACGCCCCATCCGCAGATAACCGAT
>DATCMP010000083.1:0-5212 GCA_036563365.1 Thermomicrobiales bacterium | reverse complement strand
GTTTATGCTGCCGCTGGCGCTCTTCGGGGCGTCGCGGCTGGCGATGATGGGGCATGGCGGCCGACGCGGCCCCGGCCCCTTCGGCGGCAGGCCGCCGTTCGGACCCGACGGCGAGCCGCCGTTCCGCCCGGGCGGTCCGGGGTTCGGCCCCGGCGGCCGGTTGCGCGACGCCCTGTACGGGGGCGGCCCGTTTGGCCGGGCGCGACGGGCGCGGCGTGGCGATGTGCGTGCCGGGATCCTGGCCCTACTGAAGGAAGAGACGCGCAACGGCTATCAGATCATCCAGGAACTCGGCCAGCGCAGCGGCGGCGCGTGGCGCCCGAGCCCCGGCTCGGTCTACCCGGCCTTGCAGCAACTCGAAGATGAGGGGTTGGTCCGCGCCGAGGAGAGTGACGGCAAGCGCACCTTCCGCCTCACCGAGGCGGGGGTCGCCTACACCGAGGCACACAGCGAGGAAGTCACCGCGCCCTGGGATGTGATGGCCGAGGGGGTGGACAACGGCGCACGCGAGGTCGGCGGCATGATCCAGCAGGTCGCGATGGCCGCGATGCAGGTGGTGCAGACCGGCAGCGCGGCCCAACTCGCCGAGGCCCGCAAAGTCCTCACCGCGACCCGCCGCTCCCTCTACCGGATCCTCGCCGAGGACGAACCGACCGACGGCGAAGCGCCGACCGGGCAACGGTAGAGACGGCGCGCCGCATACCTAACTCGCGACCCCTGAACGGTGCAAACTGACACACCGCCCCCGAGCGCACACGATGCGTGCGCTCGGGGGGCCACCAACGCAACGATTGCGCCCCGACATCAACGCGCTCGAATAACCTGATACCCAGAATCACCGTCACGATTCACCCCACATGCCGATTGTCCACAATGCACAATCGGTAGTGGTTACGAGCGTAATTCAGCCATCAAATGCCAGTTGAAACCGGCGACCCAACGTTACCACCAAGCTACAATAGCGACGAATTAATGTGCCCTAACCTCGACGCATACAGCTGTCGCGACAGCCAGTTCATACCTGTCCAAAAGGTCGATCGTTTCCGACACTCTGCCCGAAGGCAACTCCGCGCGCACACGTTACACTATCGATGGGCAATCACAGGGCGACTTCGACCTGATCGATCGACGCGCGAAATGTCGCCCCTTGACCGCTTGACACGAACAGATGTTCTAGTGATAATGCGGGGGGTTGAGACAGCGTAATCCCGAGGGTATGGTCACCTGAGGCGGGACACAAATCTGATCGGGGCGAGGCGGCGTCGATCACAGGAGGGCGACCGATGAGCATGGGCGACATTGCGGTACAAGCCGAGGGCTTACAGAAACGGTACGGGAAAACCCACGCGCTACGCGGCGTCGATCTGACCGTTAAGAGCGGCACGATCTGCGGCCTGCTCGGGCCAAATGGCGCGGGCAAGACGACGACCGTGCGGATCCTCACCACCCTGCTCAACCCCGACGCGGGCTACGCGCGCGTCGCCGGCTTCGATGTCGTCCGCGACGCGGAGCAGGTGCGCTACCGGATCGGCCTCGCCGGGCAGCAGGCGGCGGTGGACGAATTGCTCACCGGCCGCGCGAACCTGGAGATGGTCGGGCGACTCTATCATCTCCCGGCACGAGCGGCGCGACAACGCGCCGATGAGTTACTGGAACGGTTCGATCTGGTCGAGGCCGGGAGCCGGATCGCCAAAAATTACTCCGGGGGGATGCGGCGCCGCCTCGACCTCGCCGCCAGCCTCGTCGCCGCCCCGCCGATCCTCTTCCTCGATGAGCCGACGACCGGCCTCGATCCGCGCAGCCGCCTCGGGATGTGGGAGATCATCCGCGAGCTCGTCGCGGGCGGCACCACCGTCCTCCTGACGACGCAATACCTCGAAGAGGCCGATCGCCTCGCCGACCGGATCGTGGTGATCGATACCGGGCAGGTGATCGCCGCCGGGACCGCCGACGAGTTGAAGACGACGGTCGGCGGCGAGCAGATCGATCTGGTGGTCCGCGACTTCGCGCGACTGTCCGATGCGGCTGCGGCGCTGCGCCGCGCGAGCGGCAACGAGCCGCAGGTCGATGCCGAGACGCGCAAGCTGACGATCGCCGTGAGCGGCGGCGTCACCGCGCTGATGGGCGTGGTGCGCGAGCTGGACGCCGCCGGGATCGCGGCCGACGACCTCGCGCTGCGTCGCCCCACCCTCGATGAGGTCTTCCTGCGCCTCACCGGCCACGCCGCCGATGATGGCGCGAGCACCGCGAATGCGGATGAGCGGGAATTAGTCGGAACGAGATAGTGAAGAGTCGTGCGTCGTGCGTCGCGAGAAGGTTCGCGGAGAGCGATAGCCTTGCTCCTGGCACCACTTCTCTCCCGACTCCCGACTCCCGACTCTCCAACAGGAGGAATCATGAGCGTCATCCAGATCCCCACGCAGTCAAGCTCACCGCTCGATCGCTTCCGCTGGGCAATCGCCGATAGCCTGACCGTCACGCGGCGCAACCTCGCGCACATCCGGCAGGTGCCGGAAAAGCTGCTCGACGTCACGATCCAGCCGGTCATCTTCGTGCTGCTCTTCTCCTACGTCTTCGGCAGTGCGATCCAGGTGCCGGGCGGGGGGAACTACCGCGAATTCCTCTTGCCGGGGATCTTCGCGCAGAGTATCACCTTCCTGGCGATCACCACGGCGGTCGGGGTGGCGAACGACATGCAGAAGGGGATCATCGACCGCTTCCGCTCGTTGCCGATGGCCCGCTCGGCGGTGCTGGTTGGGCGTACCGTCGCGGACCTGACGCAGAGTGTCCTCGGGCTCTGCGTGATGAGCCTCTGCGGCCTCGTCGTCGGCTGGCGGGCGAATGAAGGGCTACTCAACACCCTCGCCGGGTTCGGCGTCCTGCTCCTCTTCGGCTTCGCGATGACCTGGCTCGGCACCTTCATCGGCATCGTGGTCCGCACCCCGGAGACAGCGAATACCCTCGGCTTCGTCATCCTCTTCCCGGTCACGTTCATCGCCAACACCTTCGTGCCGACCCAGGGGATGCCAACGTTCCTGCGAACGCTGGCCGACTGGAACCCGCTCAGCGCCACGGTCGCGGCCTGCCGCCAACTCTTCGGTAATGCTGGCGCGGCCTACACCGGCACCGCGTGGCCGCTTCAACACCCGGTCGAAGCCTCGATTGGCTACTCGCTGCTCATCCTCGTGATCTTCATCCCCCTGTCGATCTACCGCTATCGCACCGCCACTACCCATTAATCGCCGCAAGCCCGCGCGCCTGGGATGCCTGTATCCCAGGCGCGCGGGCACCCATTTGTGAAGGAATCGAGAATGGCAATAGTCATCGATTACATCGCCCTACCCGCGCACGATCACGAACGATCAGCCCGCTTCTTCGCGCAGATCATAGGGCTCAGCTACGACGGCCCTGAGCGGCACTTCGCGCCCGTGCGCGTGAATCCGACGTTTACGATCGCCTTCCTTCGCGCCGAGGATTTCTCGGCCACCCACCTCGGCTTCGCGATCGGCGAGGGCGAGTTCGCGACGATCCTCGGCAACCTCCAGGCGGCGGGAATCGCTTATGGTAATAGCCCACGCGACCCGCAGAACGGGCGCACCGATCACCCTTTCGGCGGCCTGGGCCTCTTCTTCACCGATCTGAACGGCCATCTCTTCGAGGTCATGACACAGACACGGTAGGTAGGGCGGGATAGTAAAGCTGTCCCACGAGAGAAACGTTCTCACCCACCCGGAAACGCCTGCGGCAGCCCATATCCCCCGCCCGACGCGCCCTGCCAGAGATGATAGAGCGCCCGATCCTGACCCCAGACGAAGACTTCCAGCCGTCCGTCGGCGTTGCGCGCGACGACCGGGTCGGCGTCGGGCGACCACGGCCCGGCGAGCCCGGTCCACGGCCCGAAGTCGCCGCACGGCGTCCCCTGCCAGGCATGGTAGAGATTGGCGTCTTCGCCGAGCATGTAGACTTCCAGGCGACCATCGGCGTTCGACACGACCGCGGGATTGCCCGGCCACGGTCCGCCCAGTCCCTGCCAACCGCCGAACTCGCCACCCGCTACCACCTGCCAGGTATGGTAGAGGTGCCGATCCTCGCCACGGACGAAGATTTCGAGGCGGCCATCGGCGTTCCGCCCGAATGCCGGTCGACTCGCAACGGGCCAGGGGCCGCCGAGTTGCTGCCAAGGGCCGAAGTCGCCATTCGGCGCGATCTGCGCGGCGGTGTGGAGCATACCATCGTCGCCGAGGATGACGAGTGCCAATCGACCATCGGCGTTTTGCCCCACCACCGGTTCGGCACCTTGCGCCCACGGGCCGCTATGCTGCCGCCAGCCGCCGAGCGCGGCGTTCGGCGTCACCTGCCAATTGTGGTACAGGTGCCGATCCTCGCCGAGCATGAAGATCTCCAAGCGCCCATCGGCGTTGGCGATGACGGCCGGGCGACCAGGCCACGGCCCGCCCAAACCGTGCCAGCCACCGAAGGCCGCGCCTGCGCTCGTCTGCCAGGCGTGGTGCAGGGTGCCATCGACCGCACGCAAATAGACTTCTAACCGCCCATCGGCATTCCGCGCGACGGCGAGGGCGCTCCCCGCTTCCGGTCCCGCCACCGCCGCCCATGGCGACCAGCCGGTGATCGTCGGGTGTACCGTGCCGCTGCCGGTGAACGCGGCGAAAAAGTTCGTCACCTCGTGCGAGCCATCGGTTAGCTGCCACAGATGCCGGAAGCCGCCACCCTCCGCCGCCCGCAGATATTCGACCCGCCCATCGACATTCTGCGCGATCACCCCTTGCAAAAAATGACGCATAATCGTTCCCTATCTTCACCCGCGCCATCATGGCACCCATCGCAACAATGAACGCACAGAGTGACGCAGGCGTTTAGCCGCCCCGGCGGCAACAAGCTATCCGAGCGGCAAACATTCGCGACGATTGTGAGGGGAGACAAACACGGTGAGACGAAAACCAGGGAACGGGGCCAGCGATACGCGTGTAGCGCCCGCCGCGACCAGAGCAGCCCGCAACCAATAGCGCACCCATCCCCGCCCTCCCCGCGTCGGGGAGAGGTTTACCCATCAGGCTCTTCCGCGAATTCCGTGCAATTCGCCGCTGCTGCGCGTACGCTTGCCACTTGGCTTGGGAAAGCGGGGGAGGCGGCGTAGCAGCGTGTATAAGCTAAACGGTGTGGTGATCGAGCGCATCGCGGAGGAGGGCGAGCA
>DATCMP010000082.1:0-7367 GCA_036563365.1 Thermomicrobiales bacterium | reverse complement strand
CCGGCACGTCGGGGCGTGCCGATGGGCTGCAACCTTGCACGATGGTTGGTGATGGCGGGATCGGCCAGGAGTACCGGCGATGGCGACACAACAACAGCCGAAATACTGGACCTACGAGGACCTCTTCGATCTGCCCGACGACAAGCGGTACGAGATCATCGAAGGGGTGCTTTACGAGATGCCCGCAGCAAATAGCGCACACGCCGTCATCATCATGAACCTCATCGTCAAGGTACTCAGCCCGGTTGTCTTTGCGCTCGGCGGGCAGCTGCTCACCGCACCGCTCGATCTCTTCCTGCGTGGGGGCAACCCCGTGCAACCCGATTTGCTCGTCTTGCTCCCCGATCAGTTGGGGATGATTAGCACGCGTGGCATCGAGGGCTCGCCCGCGCTGCTCGTGGAAGTGCTCAGCCCCGGCAACTCGCGGCACGATCTCGTCACGAAGCGTGCGCTCTACGCCCGCGCCGGGGTGCGGGAGTATTGGATCGTCAGCCCCGAGGCGATGAGCGTCGAGGTTCTGGCCCTGGATGGCGAGGTCTACCGAACACACGCGCGCCTCGCCGGGGATGAGTCGCTAACCTCACCCACCTTCCCGGCCATCGCCACGCCGACGAGCGCGATCTTCGATCGCTGAGGACTGAGCGACCCGAGCACAGGGCTATGACGGAGGAGCGGCGCGATGGCGACCCAGCAGCAGCCGAAGTATTGGACCTACGAGGACCTCTTCGATCTGCCCGACGACAAGCGGTACGAGATCATCGAGGGGGTGCTCTACGAGATGCCTGCGCCGAATGCTGCCCACGAAATTATCACGATGAATCTGGTGCAGTTCGTATTCAGCCTGGTCGTCTGGCCTCTCGGTGGCAAAATCCTCACCGCCCCGCTCGATCTCTTCTTGCGACGCGGCAATCCGGTGCAGCCCGATTTGCTCGTCTTACTTCCTGATCAGTTGGGGATGATCAGCGGGCGTGGTATTGAGGGCGCGCCCGCGTTGCTCGTGGAAATCCTTAGTCCCGGCAACTCGCGGCATGATCTCGTCACGAAGCGGGCGCTCTATGCGGACGCTGGTGTGCAGGAATATTGGATTGTCAGTCCCG
This sequence comes from Thermomicrobiales bacterium, assembly GCA_036563365.1. Taxonomy (GTDB): domain Bacteria; phylum Chloroflexota; class Chloroflexia; order Thermomicrobiales; family CADCWN01; genus CADCWN01. Next base: position 6,270 of record DATCMP010000082.1, on the reverse strand, counting down.
AGGCGATGATTATCGAAGTCCTGACTCTGGATGGTGCTGTGTATCGTACACACGCCCGCATTGCCGGCGACGAGCCGATCTCTTCCGCCCTTTTCCCGACAATCGCCACGCTGACGAGCGCGATATTCGAGCGGTAGCGATGTTGCCCTGCCCAGCAAGGGACAACAATTGAGGAGCGGCGCGATGGTGACCCAGCAACAGCCGAAATACTGGACGTACGAGGATCTGTTTGATCTGCCCGATGATGGCAAGCGGTACGAGATCATCGACGGGGAGTTGTACGAGATGCTGTCACCAAGCATGGCACACGGCGACCTGATCGCGAATCTGTTGTACCGGATTTTGTGGCCGGTCGTTGAGCCGCTTGGCGGGCGTGTCTATACGGCCCCGATCGACGTGTTCATGTTGGATGCCAACCCCGTGCAGCCCGATATCTTTGTCTTACTACCGGAGCAATTCGGGCTCAAGAGCAAACGCGGCGTCGAGGGGTCGCCCGCGCTGGTGGTGGAGGTTCTGAGCCCGAGCAACCCCGAGCACGACCGGATCGTCAAGCCCGCCCTCTACGCCCGTGCCGGGGTGCCGGAATACTGGCTCGTCAGCCCCGAGGCCGCGATCGTCGAGATTCTGATCCTCGACGGCACCACCTACCGCACCCACGCCCGCATCGCCGGGGAGGAACCGCTGACCTCGCCCACCTTCCCGACCCTTACCGCTCCCGCCAGCGCCGTTTTCACCGCATAGTGCGGCATCGTTATCGCATAACCACCCCTATACACAAGGGGCCGTGACGCCACCGACAGGCAGCGTCGCGGCCCTCTTTTTGTTCCGTTTGCCCCGTCAGCGTTCGGCACGGGCGGCGCGACGGCGCTCCTTGGCGTTGGTGCCGCAATCGCTCATGCTGCACCAGCGGCGACTGCGGTTCTTGCTGGTGTCGTAGAAGAGCCAGCCGCAACCCTCCTCGGCGGTCGGGCACTCCTTGACGCGGGCGGCGTCGCCGCGCGTCAGCAATTCGATAGCCGAGTGGGCGAGCGGCCAGAGCGGGCGATCGAGCGCGTCCGGGTCATCGACCCACGACAGCTCGAACGATGCTGCCCGCGCGATCAGGGTGGTGTGGGTCAGCGCCCGCGCGTAGGCATGCGCGAGGTGGTCCAGGTCGGCGCGATCCGGCGGGCGGCGCTGGGCGACGGCGAGGAAGACGCGGTAGATCGCCTCGCGCAGTCCGATCGCCTCGCGCAATGCCGTCGCCGCCGCCGCCTGGTTCGCCTCGGCCAGGTGGCGCAACTGGGCCGCCCTGGCGGCGGTCAGGAGCTCGGCGTGCGCGGCCCAGTCGAGCAGATCGGCGTAGGTGGTCAGGTATTCGCGGGGCTGCACCCCGTGGCGTGGCGGGACGCGCGGCTCCACGGTATTGGCGAAATCGAGGCAGCGCGTGCCAGCCAGCAAGGCCACCTGTCCGGCATAACCGGGTGTCGCGATCGGTGTGCTCATGCGTTCTCCACCAGCTAACAGGATTTAAGTGGTGGAACGGGCCTTGCGACACTGTTTCCACCACCAAAGAAGTTGTAGATGGTGGACTGGTCGCCGTCAAGGTGTTACAGGGCGGAAAGGAAAGGACGATGGCAGAACCGACGACAAAAGCTGAACTTCTGGCGTGGCTGCGACGCGAGCGCGCCGGATGGGAGACGTTGCTCGGCGAAATCGATGCGGCGCGGATGCGCTCGCCCGGCGCGATGGGCGCGTGGAGCTTCGCCGATCTGGTGGCGCATCTGACCGCTTGGCAACAGCCCGAACTCGCGCGCCTCGCCTGGGCCGGTGGCGGGGCGGTGCCGCCACTCCCCTGGCCCGCGGAGTGGAATCCGCGCCACGACCAGGATCGGATCAACGACTTCATCCATGCGCGCACCACGGCGCTCCCCACGGCGGACCTGCTGCGCGCGGCCTGCGAGACCTGGGATCGGCTCGACGCGGCGATCGTCGCACTGCCCGAGGCGATCCTGCTCACGCCGGGGTGTTTCCCCTGGATGGACGGCGAAGCGGTTGGCCCTTACGTCGTCCGCGAGATCGCCAAGCATTACCACGAGGATCACGAGGCCGACCTGCGGGCGTGGTTGGTAGGGGGGCGGGAGAGGGGATAACAACGCGGTGAGAGCGGGTTCCCTCCCCTCACGGCTCGGTCGCTGGTGCCGGTACGGGCCTAACGGCGCACCTGTCAGTGGTGGCGCAGGTCTGGGTGAATAGTCACGATGGCCCCTCGGTGCGCTTCAGGTCCCTTCCCATAACCTTCTGGGAGGGCTTATTACTGCCTCCGGCTGCGCGAGTCGGCCCATGCCGTCACCGCGCGCGACACCCCCTCCGCGATGCGCGCCGGCCGCTCTCCGATGCCGCGTACAAGTGCGTCGCTGCCGCGTGGATCGATCTCGATGATCTTGATGCCGGTGGTGACATGGACGCCATCATGGGTGAGTCCGCGTAGGACGCCCGACAGTGGTGCGGTCAGCGGTGTCGCCCCGACAAATGCGAGAGCTTGCCCCGCTGTGACGAGATCCCCTATCGCGCTCGTTGTGCGGAAGATCCCGCTGTGGGGAGCATAGCGGTAGCGGTCACGCGCGTGGCCGACGATGGCGCGGGGCTCCCCGGAGAGTGGTCGGGTCGCACCATCGTGGATAACCTGGCCGAGCGCCTCCCAACTCGTCTCTACGGCCACGTCAACGGTCTCCCCAGCCACGAAATTGGGGCCGAGCCCGATCGTCAGCGCCGCGAGGCCGCGTTGGATCTCTGGCTGTGAGCGTTTCCGCATCCGGGCATCCACCAGCACATCGGGGGCGAAGATCGCCAGCGTGGCGGCGAAGTCTCCGAGCAGCACGGGTACGACCCGCTGTTCCGAGAGGGCGTGTTCCAGCCCTTGCCGGTCAGCGACTCGGACGGCGGTGATCCCCGCAAGCTCGGCGCGACCGTCGAACACCGCAGCGGTGAACGCCATCCCACGCCGCGTCGCGGTCGGTTGGGGGCTGTCGTGGATAGCGACGCTGTACCTGTCGTCGCATAGACGATGCGCCACCGCCGAGCCGATGTCGCCAGTGCCCCGAACCAGAACCCGCCACATGACGCTTCCTCCTACCCGCTCGGTCGCTGACGCTGCGGATCGTATCCTACAACGTTGGGATCACCTTGAGCGCAGACTGCGGCGCACTCCTACGGCGGTATGGCTAGCGTCCGATGGTGCCGCGCGTTACACTCGTGGGTGTGGCGGGCGCACGGTCGGCGTGGTGGTTGGCGCAGGAGGTGCGCGATGGTGACGATCGGCTCGTGGCAGATCGGGCGGTGGCAACCGGGGAATTCGGTCCTCACGGCGCAGTTGCGGGAGGCGTTGGCGCGGCCCGGTTGTTCGCTCTGCCGCGTGGAAACGGTCACCACCAGGCACCATCTGGAAGCGCTGCTCGATGAGCGCGTGACCCTGCCGGACGCGCACCATGCCCTGCTGTCGAGTCGCGGCTTCTGCGGCGAGCACACCTGGGCGTTGCCGCCCGCGGCCCTGGCGGCACAATCGTCGCGCGGCGCGGCGCTGCTCTACGCGCCGTTGTTGCTCGATCTGCTGCGCCACTGGACCGATCCAGGTGGGCCGCAACGCTGGTTCCTCCCGGATGCGCCCTGCCCGCTGTGCCGGATCCTCGTCAGCACCGCCCCCGCTTATCGCGCCGAACTGGCGCACCTGTTACGGCAGGGGGCGGACGATGCGCTCGCGGCCGGGCTCTGCCTGCCCCATCTGCGCCTGATGACACCGCACGTCGCCGCGCCGATCGCGGCGACGTTGGCGGCGGCGGCGGAACGTGCGCGTGCGGAAGGCAGCGCCCACGCGCGATTGGCGCTGCTGGTCGGCGCCGCGCCACCACCCCTGCCCGCCGAGCGGCGTTGCCCGGTCTGCGCGGCGGCGGCGACCGCCGCGCGGGACACCCCCGAGACGACCGGGCTCTGCCGGGCGCACACCTGGGCGCGCTTCGCGGAGGCCCACGATGTCCCAGCGAATGTCGGTGTAGAGCGCCCGGGCGATTGCCCGGCCTGCCGCGCCGCCGCGCGCGCCGCGGACGCCGCCCTCGCGACGCGCCAACCGGCTTATCGCCTCTGCCTCGGCCACCTCGCGCAGGGCTTCGGGCGCGACTGGTTGGAACCGGATCTGGCCTTCTGGTCGATCGTGCAGTTGCAACGCGACCTGACCCGCTACATCGACGGCGGCAAGGCGACCTTCACCGGCACCCTCACCGCCGCCGAGCGCCGCTCCTGGCTGACCGCCCTGGCGCGTTTCGGCGGCGAGGTGCCGGGCGTGGGCCTGACCCCGGCGGGCGCGTCGGCCCCGTCGCGCTGGTTCCGCTGGCGCTCACAGCATGACGCGGTGGCGGTGTAGGGGCCGGTAGTCAGTTAGTGGGCGTGGGCGATCCGGTACTTCCGCGCCGGTATAGGGCCGGACTACTCCCATTGGTCTGACCTCCTCCGCTTGTCGCGCACCCGATCTCGTGCTAGATTCGCGGGGGTGCTTGGGTAGGTAGCGGCGAGGACGCAGCACAGGCGCTACCCCCGGCTAGGGTGCCCATGAGCGGAGTTCTGAGGAGGTAGGGATGTCAACCACCGATACGCCGGTCGCATCGGCCGCATTTCAGGAGCGGGTCGCGCCGGGCGTGAAGATCGCGGCGCAGATGTCGCCGGAGCCGCGCGAGCAGGATGTGGCGTTCATCCGGCAGATGGGGATCGAGCATGTGGTCCTCTGGACCGATGCCACGAAGTCGAGCGCGGAATATTACGCCGAGCGCAAGGCGTTCTTCGCGGCGAACGGCCTGAACGTCTACGGCTTCGGCAACTGGGATGTCCATAACCAGGACGCGATCGTCCTCAATCTGGCGAACCGCGACGAGAAGGTGGACGAATATGTCCGCCATATCCGCTCGCTCGGCAAGGCGGGGATCCCCTACACGACCTACGCGCACATGCCGAACGGGATCTGGAGCACGGAACCGGAGCAGACGCGCGGCGGCGCACCGGCGCGCGGCTTCGACGAGGCCAAGGCGACGAGCGGCCACTGGCACGGGCGGCACTACGATCTGCCGCTGACGAACGGGCGGGAGTATACCGAGGAAGAGGTCTGGGCGAACTTCGAATATTTCATCAAGCGCGCCGCGCGTGCCGCCGAGGAGGAAGGGGTCTTCATCGGGATCCACCCGGACGACCCGCCGATCGCGCGGATGGGCGGCGTGCCGCGGATCTTCAGCACCTTCGAGGGTTACAAGCGGGCGCTGGCGATCGCCGATAGCCCGAACGTGGGGATCTGCCTCTGCGTCGGCTGCTGGCTCGAAGGTGGTGACTTCTGGGGTGTCGATGCGATCACGGCGATCCGCTACTTCGCCGAGCAGAACAAATTGTTCAAGGTCCACTTCCGCAACGTCCATGCGCCGCTGCCGCACTTCGTCGAGACGTTCATCGACGACGGCTACCAGGACATGTACCAGATCATGAAGGTGTTGCAGGAAGTCGGCTTCCGGGGCGTCGCCATCCCCGACCACATCCCCAAGATGTCCGATGACCCGCGCCTGGGGACGGCCTACACGATCGGCTACATGAAGGCGCTGTTGCAGCGCGCGAAGGAAGAGGTCGGCGGGGCGTAGGGGAGTACGAAGTACGAAGTACGAACTACGAAGTGGGCGTAGTGGGCGAGTGGGCGACTGGTCCTCCTTCGCACCACTCGCCACCATAGTTTCATCCCTGGCGGGGGCATTTCAGTTGCCCCCGTCGTTTGCTGTCCGCGTGCTTAGCGGGATACGCCTGTCAGCAACGTGCCAGCCGCGAGTGCGGTGTCGAGCCGATCGAGGCAGCTCTCCCAGCCGAGGCGGTGGTTCTCGGCTTCGGTCCTGTCGGGGAAACGCTCGTGGGTGAGGGCGATCGTGGTATGGTCGCCGTGGGCGTGGAACTCGACCGTGACGCGCGTCTCGGTCGGGTCGAGGCCGTCCCAGCGCCAGGTGTAGACGAGGCGTGCGGGTGGGGTCACTTCGAGGAAACTGCCGCTGATCGCCAAAACGCCGCGCTCGGGTATGTCGGCGGTGCGGATCTCGTAGCGGCCACCGGGGCGCAGGTCGAACGTGGCGACGGTGGCGAAGTTGGCGGGCCACCACCAGCGCACGAACAGATCTGGTTCGGTCCAGGCGCGGAAGATGACCTCGCGCGGGGCGGGGAAGGTGCGGGTGATCCGCACGATCGTCGCGTCGGTCTGCTCTGTCCCGGTCATCGTTG
>DATCMP010000061.1:0-6767 GCA_036563365.1 Thermomicrobiales bacterium | reverse complement strand
TTCTCTTACCCTGGCCCCGCCGCCCACATTCGCGTCTCTTGCTTAGTCAGCGGCACCGAGCGTGAATCCACCATCGAGCGCCTGCCGTGCGACCTACCCTTCGACTCCGATGGTGAGCCGCACGACGTAGCCGCTGGTCGCGTCGCCGGTCACGGTGGCGACCTGCCAGTCATGGCCGTCACCGAAGACGTTGTCCGAGTCGAGCGTAACCCTGGACAGGGCGCTCACGCTCTTCTCGTAGCCCGCCGTCGCGTAGGCCGCCTTGCAGGCATCCGCTGGGAGGGCCAGTTGCGACGTGTTGATCGCGTTGGTCGCGGACGTTGCCGCTGCCAGCGACGGATAGACCTCGAAGTGGATGTGCGGCCAGCGCCCCTGGTAGCAGGCCGGGAAGATCGTGTCGAACGTAATCGTGCCGTTGGCGTCGGCCTGTTGCACACCGCGCAAATAGTCCTCGGCTGTGACGCCATTGCTGTACATCGAATAGTTGCCGTCGCGGTCGCAATGCCACAGGTACATCGCGTAGCCCGCCAACGGCGCGGAGTTCTTGTTAACGTCCACCAACGTCAGTTCGAGCTTCGTCGGGATACCAGCGGCCACCTTGCCCGTGCCGAGGCTGGTGCGGATGTCGCGGCGGACGATCCCGGAGGCTGTCAGCACATTCAGATTCTGCCGGGAAGCCTGCGACCCATCGGCGGGGTAAGGCCCGGCCGTCTCCTGGGGGATCTCCTTCACGGCGGTCGTCGCGGCGGTTGGTGCGACGGCAGTTGCGACGGTTGTCGGCGTGGCGACGGCCGTCATCGCGGTCGTAGTCGTCGCGGTGGCACCGGTCGCGGCGATTGCGCCGGTCGTCGACGTGGCGGCAATCGTCGCGGTGGCGGTCGCCGGGAGAGCGGCATTCGGGGTCGTCCCGCATCCGGCCAGCAGCGCGCCGATCCCGAGCAAACCCAGCTTCACGATCCGCCTGCGCTCGACCGGCGCTTTGGCCCACATCGCCAGATCGGCCTGGAGGCCGAGGTCGTAGATGGTGTGCTGACCCGCGTGGTCGCGGTCATGCTGTTCGTTATCGCCCACGGTCCTCATCTCCCTTTACCTACTCAGGATACCTACACAGGACAGTCGCTACGATGCCGCGCCTGCCGCTATCGCCGCGCCCCCAGAACCTCGTGGCACGCATACCGTACCGCCCATGTATCAATGGTAGGGCCGGTAGCTGAAGACCGGGGCAGCCCGTGATGAAGGTTTGGTTAAGAAGGATGGCATGCCAGCGGGTCGCGACCAATACCGCACACAGGCGACATTCACGGTGTGCGGTCATGGCCGAGAGCAGCTAACAACGGCGCGCGGGCGTCACGAATGCACATCAATGAAGTCGAGGATGAAGCATCTTATGAGAATGCGGAGAGAGGTGCAATGCCGCTTGACGAGGAGCGACGGATCGAGGCGATAATGTAACAGCTGTGGGTCGCCGATTAACATCCTCGGCCCCATCGACCTAACCGCCGAGAACTCCGCAGCGCTACGCCCCAGCCTCAGACCATCAAACGCGCCCTCAAAGCCCCGCGCCATCGAGGATCCCGAACGCGCGCTCGAAGAGCTGGTCGCCGCGCTCCCAGAAATCGGGCGCGGCGGTATCAGCCTCCTGCCCCATCGCGGCAAGGTCGGCGATATCCGCTGCTAAACTACGCAAGTCGGTGTGATAGGTGTTCTCGATCGTACGCAGCGCCTCGGAATTATTGGTGCGTTCCACGATACCGTGCAGCTCGGTCAGCCAGGTGACACCGGCCGCCGGAAAGCCACCGTGCCGCGCCGCCTGCCAGCCGTGATGCGCCTGCTCGAATTGTGCCGAGAAACCTAACCGTTGATCGATGTGACCTGACATGACTCTTCTCCAATCGTCGCGATAGTTCCCTGGCGAACGATCTCGCATGGCCCGTACCGCCGTTATGGCGCTCAGGCGTCGGCGAAAACGATGCAGCAGGGGCTCCCGCTCGACACCACTTGCCCGGTCGCGGTGAGCCTCCCCGCGGCTGCATCGACGCGGAAGGTGACGATCGTGTCGCTGTCCTGATTGGCCGCGTAGAGGAATATCCCGGCGGGATCGAGGGCGAAGAAGCGCGGTGTCGCACCACCGGTCGGGGTCCAGGCGCGCGGCGTGAGCGTGCCATCGTGCGCGCTCACCGCGAAGACGCCGATACTGTCATGCCCGCGATTCGAGAGGTAGACGAAACGTCCCGATGGTGCCACCTCGATCTCCGCGCCGGAGTTCTTGCCGGTGAAGTCGTCGGGGAGGCTGGAGATCGTCTGCAACGCTTCGAGGGTGCCCGCTGCGGCGTCGTAGGCGTAGGTGGTGACGGTGGAGTCCAGTTCGTTGATGACGTAGGCATACGGCGCATTGGGCGCGAACGCGATGTGACGCGGCCCCGCTCCCCCGTTGGTCGCCACCGACGGCGGCTCGTGCGGCGCGATCGTCCCGCTGACAACGTCCGGACGGTAGACAAAAAGCGCGTCGAGCCCCTTATCCGGCACGACGACGAAGCCCCCTGCGGGGTCATAGGGGCTATGGTGCGGATGCGGGCTGGCCTGCTCGACCGGGTCCGGCCCCAGTGTGCCGGTCAGCTTCAGGATACGACCGGGAGCGCGGAGGGTTCCATCGGCGGCGACCGGCAGGGCGGCGACCGTTCCTTCGGTGTAATTGGCGACGACCAGCAAACGCCCGGTCGGCTCGAACGAGAGGTGGACCGGATTCCGCCCGCCCGAGGGCTGGCTGTTAAGCAGGGTCAACGCGCCGGTCGCACGATCGCGGGCGAAGGCGCTGACCCGGCTATGATCGTTGCCGCCGTGGACGCAATAGAGCGTATTGCCATCCGGGTGCAGCGCCAGGAACGACGGATTGGCGACCCCGGAGGCGACACCCACGCCGCGCCACTCCCCCGAGGCCGGATCGACGCGAAAGATCCCGATCCCCTCGCCCCGCCCGCCGCGATCCGGCGAGGTATAACAGCCCACATACGCGTACATCGTCCCCATCCTCCTGGCAGCTGTTTCGCCATCGCCCCACCGATCGGCGGTGCCCACGTATCGGGAGGCAGCGACGGGGAGCGGCCCGCCCCTCGCCCTAGAACCGCACCAGATCGGCCACGCGCACCGGCAGGCCGGTCCGCATCGCCTGGTTGGCGGCAATCCCGGTCAGGATCGACCGTGCCCCATCGAGATGGCCCGCCGCCCGCCCCAGCGGATCGGGCTGTCGTTCGAGTTCGAAGAGATCGGCCAGCAGGCGAATATCGCCGCCGCCGTGGCCCCCCTGTCCCGATTCGTATGGCACCGCCACCGGCTTGCCCCAGAGCGGCTGGACGATGATCTCCGGGCGGTCCGCCTCGGCCAGCGGTTCGCTGCCACGCAACTCCGGCATGTTGAAGTCGCCGCGAGCGCCGCTGACATACGGTGTTTCGGCCACTTCGAGATCGAGGCGGCCTTTGGTCCCGTTAAACGAGACCCGAAACCCCTCGCGCGGGGAGTATGCGGTGAGGTGATACGACATCGTCGCGCCGTTCTCGTAGCGGACCAGCACCGCCATATCGTCCTCGATCGAGATCCCGCTGCCGAAAACCGACTGATCGCGGTGATAACCATCCTCGTGCTCGGCGTCGAGATAGAGCCCGCGCAAGCGCTCGCTCTCTCCCAGATCGAGCGCGAACGGGTCGTCTTTCGCCGCTTCGCTGCCCTGCGCCCGATCATAGAAGCGCGTCACGCCGCGCTCCTCGGCATTCTCCCGCCCGTAGAATTTCAGGTCGCCGAACGCGAAGACCGTCTCCGGGGAGGAGTCGAGCCACCAGTTGATCAGGTCGAAATGGTGCGTCGCCTTGTGGACCATCAGCCCACCGGAGTTGCGCTTGTCCCGGTGCCAGCGCCGGAAATAATCGGCCCCGTGCTGGGTATCGAGCAGCCACTCGAAGTGGACGGAGAGGACCTTGCCGATCGTGCCCGCCTGCAAGAGTTCCTTGACCTTGCTGGCGCGCGGCGCGTAGCGATAGTTGAACGTGACCGCCAGCCGCCGACCGGTGCGCCGCTGGGTGTCCAGAATCTCCTGGCACTTCGCAGCGTCCACGGTCAGCGGCTTCTCGGTGACTACGTCGCAGCCCGCCTCCATCGCGGCGATGATGAAACGGTGGTGGGTGCGGTCCATCGAGGTCACGATGACTGTCTCGACCCGCCCCTCCGCCAGCATCCGGTCGAACTCGTCCGGGCGGTAGGTCGGGATCGGCGGCAAGCCGTAGCGCTCGCCCGCGAGGCGATTGTAGTAGTCCATCCGCGTCTGGTTGATGTCGCAAAAGCCGACGACCGTCGAGTGGTCGTTGTAGTCTTCCCAGAGCGCCGTGCTATACATCGCCGAACGCGCGCCGAGCCCGACGATCGCATACCGTTTCTTTTCCATCACCCGCCCCCGCTCACCATCTCACAGGCGATCACCAATCCGATGCCTACGCCTCGACCTGCCCGGCGTAGCGTTCCGCATCGTCCTCCGACTCGAAGCCCAGGATCTCCTGCGTCGGGCCGATGTCCCAGTAGCGGCGGGTGTTGGCGGAGATGGCGTAAAAGATCCCCCAGGTCAGCGGCGTCTCGATCGAGCGCCAGGTCAGTTGCGCCATGTCGCGCGGCGAGAGCCAGGTGCTGAGATTGCGGACATTCTTCGGCTCGGGCAGCCAGGAGCCGATCCGCAGACAGATCACCTCCAGCCCGTGCTCATCGACGTAGAACCGGCTCAGCGCCTCGCCGAACGCCTTCGACGCACCATAAAAACCGTCGGGGCGCACCGGCATATCCGGGTAGCACGGGCGACCCTTTAATTCATAGTAGCCGGTGACGTGGTTGGTGGAGGCGAAGACCATCCGGCGCACCCCCTCCAGCCGCATCGCCTCGAGCAGGGCGTAAATGCCGATGATGTTGTTGTTCAGCGCATCGTCCCACGGCGTGCTGACCGCCGAGGAGGCCGCGAGGTGGACGACCGCATCGACGCCGCGCACCGCCGCGCGCATCGCGTCCAGGTCGCTCGCGTCGGCCTGGACGATCTCCTCGCCCTCGCGCGCCGGGCCGACCGATTTGCCGCCGGGCCGCTCTTGCAGCCGTAGGATGTACCGCCCCTTCAGCAACTCGCGCAACGATACGCCGATCGAGCCGCTCGCCCCGGTGACCAGAATCTTCTTCATCCGCGTTCCTTCCACAAAGCGTGTCGGCAAAGAGTGTCGGCCTGACGACTGCCGGAGTGTATCACAGCCGCACCAGCGGCCCGCCAAAGGCAATACTTCGCCGAGACGAGCGCGCTCACAGCCCGCGAATCTCCGTGGCAAATTCCTCGACCGGGCACCGCCTCAACGCCCAGTCGCCGCTTACATAGCGTGCTGACTGTCCGGGTTAAGTCGACTCGTCCCAGCCACAAAAGAGCAGCACGGACGCCGCCGAAATTCCGCACCAATGCACACATGGCCGTGGGCCGCACGCTCTGGCACCCATTTTGCATCTCAGTGTGCCAAGCGCGGCCAACAGTCGGCGGCCATCCTTCGGGTAGTCACTCCCGACGCGGTGATCTGGCAAGACAGGAGCGAGAAGACGTGGCACAAAAACAGACGACTTCGCCACATAGAAAAGTATCAGCAGCACCGACCGAGTTCACCGAGTCGGCGAAGGCGGTCGGCTTGCGCTACAGCAGCGACGATCGGCCGGGGATCCGCCGTCGGCGGGTGGGCGATCAGTTCTCCTATATCGGCACAGATGGGAAGCCGGTGCGCGACGAGCGTACCCTGGCGCGGATCAAGTCGCTCGGTATCCCCCCGGCCTATACCGATGTCTGGATCTCAACCGATCCGCGCGGCCACTTGCAGGCGACCGGGCGCGACGCCAAGGGGCGTAAGCAATACCGCTACCACCCGCGCTGGCGCGAGGTGCGCGACGAGACCAAGTATGAGCGGATGATCGCCTTCGGTCAGGCGTTACCGCAGATTCGCGAGCGCACCGCCGCCGATCTGCGCCGTCAAGGGTTGCCGCGCGAGAAAGTGCTGGCGGCGGTGGTGCAACTGTTGGAAAAGACGCTCATCCGCGTCGGCAACGAGGAGTACGCGCGCGAGAACAAATCGTATGGGTTGACGACCCTGCGCGATAAACACGTCAAGGTGGGGGAGAAGCAGCTACGGTTTCACTTTCGCGGTAAGAGCGGCGTGGAGCACGAGGTGACGCTGTCCGATCGTCGCCTCGCCCGCACGGTGAAACGCTGCCGCGACTTGCCGGGCCACGAACTCTTCCAGTATCTCGACGATGACGGCCAACGCAAGACGATCACCTCGGACGATGTGAACGACTATCTGCGTGAGATCACCGGCGAGGACTTCACCGCCAAGGACTTCCGCACCTGGGCCGGGACCGTCCTCTGCTCGCTCGCCCTGCGCGAGTTCGACACCTGCCCCTCGGAGGCGGAAGCGAAGAAAAACGTGGTAGCCGCCGTGAAGCAGGTCGCCGCGCGCCTCGGCAACACCCCCTCGGTCTGCCGCAAATCATATATCCATCCCGCCATCCTCAACGCCTATCTGGACGGCTCGATCCTCCAGGCGCTGCACGATTTTGCCGAGCGCAATCCGGGCGGCGACGGTGACGAGCTCGGCGCGGCGGAGGGGGCCTTGCTCGATTTGTTGCAACAGCGCGCCGACAAGGCCGCATAAGTCCCACAAACACGCTCGGTCACGCCTCGCGCATAGCACCTGCGACGCGGTTGGTACGAT
>DATCMP010000058.1:0-15099 GCA_036563365.1 Thermomicrobiales bacterium | reverse complement strand
ATCGTACCAACCGCGTCGCAGGTGCTATGCGCGAGGCGTGACCGAGCGTGTTTGTGGGACTTATGCGGCCTTGTCGGCGCGCTGTTGCAACAAATCGAGCAAGGCCCCCTCCGCCGCGCCGAGCTCGTCACCGTCGCCGCCTGGACCGATCGCTACGCCTCCTGGGCGGAAGAGTTGCGCCGGAAAGTCGGCGCAGGGGTCAATGTCACCTCCGAGATCCTCGAAGGCGAGGCGCTGATCCGCGATTGCGCCAGTCGCGCCCGAGGCGACGCCGCGCAGCGGTTGAACACGTTCGCCGCGCAGTTGCGCGACGCGGAAGATGGCACGGCGGCGGTGCGCGTGGCCCTGACCCCCGAGTTAAGCAGCCTCGCCACCGCCAACGAGCAGCGCGACGACCTGACCACCTACCGCCAGCCGTTGCGCGTGATCGTGGACCGCGAACTCGCCCGCTTCGGCGCGTGGTACGAGATCTTCCCGCGCTCGCAGGGCAAGATCCCCGGCCGAGGTTCCACGTTCATCGAGGCGATGGAGCGGATTCCCGCGATTAAGGCGATGGGCTTCGATATCCTCTATCTCTGCCCGATCCATCCGATCGGCCACACCAACCGCAAGGGCCGCAACAACACCCTCACCCCCGGCCCCGACGATGTCGGCAGTCCCTGGGCGATCGGCAATGGGGATGGGGGCCACGACGCGGTCAACCCCGATCTCGGTACGATCGACGATTTCGATACCTTCGTGCGGGCGACCCGCGACGCCGGGCTCCAGATCGCCCTCGACATCGCGATCCAGTGTTCACCCGATCACCCCTACGTGCGCGAGCACCCCGAGTGGTTCCGTCGCCGCCCCGATGGCACGATCAAATACGCCGAGAACCCGCCGAAGAAGTACGAGGACATCGTCGCGCTCGACATGTGGTGCGACGATTACGTCAACTTATGGATTGAGTTGCGGCGCGTCTTCCTGCACTGGGTTGATCACGGTGTCGAGATCTTCCGTATCGACAACCCACATACCAAGCCGATCGCCTTTTGGGAGTGGCTGATCGCGGAGGTTCAGCGCGACCATCCGGGCGTGATCTTCCTGGCCGAGGCGTTCACGCGCCCGAAGCGGGTGCAGGAACTGGCGAAGGTCGGCTTCACGCAGTCGTATCACTACTTCACCTGGCGAAATACGCGGTTGGAACTCGAAGAGTACCTGACCGATCTGACCCAGACCGAGCAGACGGAATACCTACGCCCGAACTTCTTCACGAACACGCAGGACATCCTGACGGAATATTTGCAAACCGGCGGGCGACCGGCCTTCAAGGTCCGCGTCGCCCTCGCCTCGACCTCCTCGCCGACCTACGGAGTCTACAGCGGCTTCGAGCTGATCGAGAACACGCCGCTGATTCCCGGCAAGGAAGAATATCTCAACTCCGAGAAGTACGAGGTGCGCGTCCGGGACTGGCAGGCAGCGGGGAACATCGTCGGCTATATCCGGCGGCTCAATGAAATCCGCCACGAGAATCCGGCGCTACACTTCTGGACCAACCTCGCCTTCCACGATGCCGACAACGAGGCGATCCTCGCCTATAGCAAGGTCAGCCCGGATGGAGCCAATCGGCTCCTGATCGTGCTGAATCTCGATCCGTTCAACGCGCAGGCGGCGTGGATTCGGCTCGATGGGGCGGTGCTCGGTATCGATGACGGCAGTTATTACATGATGCACGACCTGCTGACGGGCAATCGCTGGCCCTGGCAGGGGCTAGCCGGCTGGGTGCGCCTCGATCCGCATGATGAGCCCGTCCATATCTTCCGCCTGGAACAGTACTAGCGAGGGTCACGAAACCCTATACTTCTGTCGGCGTGGCGCGGCGTGGCGAGATGACACGCGGGTCGAAGGATGTTCCCGTACCTGGCGCGCACGAGATCCGCGAAACGGGATAGTACAGACTATGCGCGCGAGCCGGGGTAGAACCGGTCTTCACGCCATTGTTTTTCTGGATAGGGTGTCTGAGCGGATCGGCACGGGGTTGGTGAGTCATGCCACGCCAGCCCCGTGCCTGTGGAACACGACGAAACGAGGGGACCGATGGTAGAGACGACGGTGTTGGCAGGCGAGCCGACGACCGAGACGCCGGAGATTAGCCACGACTGGTACAAGGATGCGATCCTTTACGAGGTGAGTCTGCGCTCGTACTTCGACTCCTCGAATGACGGCAACGGCGATTTCCTCGGGCTGATGAGCAAGCTCGATTATATCCAGTCCCTCGGTGTGACGTGTATCTGGCTCTTGCCGTTCTACGTCTCCCCCCTGCGCGATGGCGGCTACGATATCGCCGACTTCCGCGAGATTCATCCCGATTACGGGACGCTCGATGACTTCAAGGCATTCCTGGCCGAGGCGCACCGGCGCGGGCTACGCGTGGTCACCGAACTGGTGATTAATCACACCTCCGATCAGCATTTCTGGTTCCAGGAGGCGCGCAAAGATCCGAATTCACCGTACCGCGACTATTACGTCTGGAGCGACACCGATCAGCGGTATCAGGACGCGCGGATCATCTTCACCGATACCGAGCCCTCGAACTGGAGCTGGGACAACGTCGCCGGGGCGTACTACTGGCACCGCTTCTTCAGCCACCAGCCCGATCTCAACTTCGACAACCCTAAGGTAGTCGAAGAGGTCATGGCACTGCTCGACTTCTGGCTCGACATGGGCGTCGATGGGCTACGCCTCGACGCGATCCCCTACCTCTTCGAGCGCGAGGGGACCAACTGCGAGAATTTGCCGGAGACCCACGCGGTCCTGAAGCAACTGCGCGCCCACATCGATGCCAACCATCAGGGCAAGATGTTGCTGGCCGAAGCGAACCAGTGGCCGGACGACGTGCGCCCCTACTTCGGCGATGGCGATGAATGCCACATGGCCTTCCATTTCCCGGTGATGCCGCGGATTTTCATGGCGATCCGCCAGGAGGATCGCAAGCCAATCGTCGAGATCCTGCGGCAGACGCCCGATCTGCCGGAGAATTGCCAATGGTGCCTCTTCCTCCGCAACCACGATGAGTTGACGCTGGAGATGGTGACCGACGAGGAGCGCGACTACCTCTACTACGAATACGCGCAGGATCCCCGGATGCGCCTGAACCTGGGTATCCGTCGCCGTCTCGCGCCGCTGATCGAGAACAGCCGCCGCCGTACCGAGACGTTGCACGCCCTCCTCTTCAGCTTGCCCGGTACGCCGGTGATCTACTATGGCGACGAGATCGGGATGGGTGACAATATCTATCTCGGGGACCGCGATGGGGTCCGCACGCCGATGCAGTGGAGCGCCGACCGCAACGCCGGTTTCTCCCGCGCCGACCCGCAGCGCCTCTATCTCCCGCCGATCCGCGACGCCGTCTACGGCTACGAGGCGGTGAACGTGGAAGCGCAGGAGCGCACACCAACCTCGTTGCTCGCCTGGATCAAGCGCCTGATCAAGGTGCGCCAGGACTATGGGGTCTTCGGGCGGGGCTCGATCCACTTCGTCCACCCCGAGAATCGCCACATCCTCGCCTTCACCCGCGAGTACCAGGGGCGCACGATGTTCTGTGCCTACAACCTCTCGCGCTTCTGCCAGCCAGCGGAACTCGATCTCTCGCAGTATCAGGGTTACCAGCCGGTCGAGGTTTTTGGGCGGATCCCCTTCCCGCATATCGGCGAGTTACCCTACCTGCTCACCTTCGGCCCGCACGCCTTCTACTGGTTCGAACTGCGTCCGGGGGAGGGCCAATGAGCGACGCGACGATGACCGATCCTTCGCTGCACGTCGCGCCGCAGGATCGGGACCTCGCCACCTCGCTAGCGCGGCCGGAAGTGCGCGACGCCCTGACGGCGCAGCTACCGGTGTGGCTCCGCCCGAAGCGCTGGTTCGGCGGGCAAATCCGCCAGCTCACGGCGGTGCAGATCGAGGGCTGGCTCTCGTTAGGCGACGACACGGCCCCGGCGGTCCTCTGCGTCATCCGCGTGACCGACAGCGACGCGATCACCAGTCGGCACCCGCTCTTTCTCGCCGCCGCCGAGGGCGGCACGGTCGGCGAGGCGCTGGAACTGCCCATCGTGCGCCAGCGCCTCCTCGAACTCTTACTCAACGGCGGCGAATTGCGCGGCACGGGGCTGCGGCTGATCGGCGAACCGACCGGCGCAGCCGCCGGATTAGCACCGAACGCCCCGAGCCGGATCATCGGCGCGCAGCAGAGCAATAGTTCGCTCGTCTACGGCGAGCAGGCGATCATGAAGGTCTATCGTCGCCTGGAATCCGGCGCGAATCCCGAGATCGAGTTGGGACGTTTCCTCTCGGTCGAGGCGGGGCTGGCGGCGATCCCGCGCGTCTACGCCTCCGGTCGGCTCGTTGGCGACGGCACGACGCTGCCCGAGGATTTCGATGCGGCCCTCCTGATCCTCCAGGCGTTCGTCCCGAACGAAGGCGACGGCTGGGAATGGAGCCTCGCGCAGGGCGGCGCGGCCCTCGCCGCCGCCACTGATGCGGATGAATTGACGCGCTGGCTCGCCGCGCACCCCGCCCTGGCGGACGCCGCCACCGAGCTTGGTCGCACGACGGCGCGGATGCACGCCGCCTTGGCGACCGCGACCGGCGCGAATCTCGCCCCGCACCCGACCACGGCGGCCGATGTCGCCGCCTGGGCCTCGGCGGTCGGGCAGGAGGCCCAGGAGACGACGGCGGCGCTCGCGCGTTCCGGCCTTGACGATGCGACGCTCGCGCGGGCGGTTGATGCCGCGCAGGTCTATCCGCCGCCCGCGGTGGCCGCGCCGGGGCTCCTGACCCGCGTCCACGGCGACTATCACCTTGGCCAGATCATTCGCGGTGCGGCTGGCTTCATGATCCTCGACTTCGAGGGCGAACCGGCGCGCCCGCTCGCCTACCGTCGTCGCCACCAGCACCCCTTGGCCGATGTCGCCGGGATGACCCGTTCCTGGAGTTATGCCGCCCACGCCGCCACCGAGGGCCAGCCGGGGAAAGAGCCCCTGGCGGCGGCCCTGGAGGCCGCCCTGCGCGAACGGTTCCTCGCCGCCTACTGGGCCGAGGCCGACGCCGCACAAACGCCATTCCTCCCGCCCGACACCGCAGGCCGCCTGGCCCTCCTGCGCCTCTTCGAGCTCGCCAAAGCCCTCTACGAAGTCCGCTACGAACTCAACAACCGCCCGGCGATGGTCAATATCCCCGGCGACGCGGTGAAACGACTGATGGGCCAGGATGAGTAAATACCGCAAAGAGCGTAAGTACGAAGTACGAAGTACGAAGTACGAAGTGAGTCGATTATCGGTGGCGAACGGGTGTAAACGGCTTCGATTGAACGCCAGATTGAACACCAGTTCGTACTTCGTACTTCATACTTCGTACTTATCATGACGCAACCCTTCACTCCCCTGCCCGGCAAGCCCTATCCGCTCGGCGCGACCTGGGACGGTGGCGGCGTTAATTTCGCCCTCTTCAGTCAGGTGGCCGAGCGGGTCGAACTCTGCTTCTTCGACGCGGCGAGCGGCGCGACGGAAACAGCCCGTATTCCCCTGGTCGAGCAGACCGACGGGATCTGGCACACCTATCTGCCGGAGATCCGGCCGGGCCAACTCTACGGTTACCGCATTCACGGCCCGTTCGATCCGGCGCACGGGCTCCGCTGCGATCCGCACAAGCTCCTCGTTGACCCGTATGCGCTGGCGATCACCGGGCCGACGGTCGTCACCCCTGCGCTGTATCCCTTCCCCCCGCTCGGCCACCCGGATCGCGATCTCCACCGGGACGGGATCGATAGCGCCCCCGCCGCACCGAAGGGGGTTGTCGTCGACACGAGCTTCGCCTGGGGCGATGATCGCCCGCCGCGCATCCCGTGGTCACAGACGGTGATCTACGAGGCGCACCCGCGCGGCTTCACGATCCGCAACGAGGCGCTGCCGCGGGCGATCCGTGGCACCTATGCCGGGCTGAGCGACGCGCGCGTCATCGGTTATCTGCAAGAGTTGGGGGTTACGGCGGTCGAGTTGCTGCCGGTCCATCAATTCATGGACGACTGGCGGCTGGCGGAGCAGGGGCTCTCCAATTATTGGGGCTACAACACCCTCGGTTTCCTCGCCCCGCACGGACGTTACGCCGCGAGCGGCACGCGGGGAGAACAGGTCGCCGAATTCAAGACGATGGTCAGGACGCTGCACCGCGCGGGGCTCGAAGTCATCCTCGATGTCGTCTACAACCACACCGCCGAGGCCGACCAATACGGGCCGACACTCTCATTGCGCGGGATCGATAATCGGGCCTATTACCTGTTCGAAGCCGAAAATCCGCGCCGCCACATCGACGTAACCGGCACCGGCAATACGCTGAATATGGCGCACCCGCGCACGTTGCAACTGGTGCTGGATAGCTTGCGCTACTGGGTCGGCGAGATGCACGTCGATGGCTTCCGCTTCGATCTCGCGCCAGCCCTGACGCGGGGGCAGGATAGCGGACTGGGGGCCAGCGCCTTCCTCGATACCGTGGCGCAAGACCCGACCCTCTCCCAGGTCAAGCTGATCGCCGAGCCGTGGGATATCGGGCCGGACGGCTATCAGGTCGGGAACTTCCCGATCGGCTGGAGCGAGTGGAACGACAAGTACCGCGATACGATCCGCCGTTTCTGGCGCGGCGACAGCGGCCAGATCGCCGACATCGGCTATCGGTTGACCGGCAGCAGCGACCTCTTCGGCCACAACGGGCGGCGCCCCAGGGCCTCGCTCAACTTCATCGCCGCGCATGATGGCTTCACGCTGCGCGATCTCGTCAGCTACAACGAGAAGCACAATGCCGCTAACGGCGAGGATAACCGCGACGGCCACGACAACAATCACAGCGCGAACTACGGCGTCGAAGGCGCGACCGCTGACCCTGCGATTCGGGCAATACGGGTGCGGCAAATCCGCAATCTGCTGACCACGCTCGCGGTCTCGCAGGGGGTGCCGATGCTCCTCCACGGCGATGAACTCGGTCGCACGCAGGGGGGCAACAACAACGCCTACTGCCAGGACAATCCGCTCAGCTGGCAGCCGTGGCAACTCGATGACGAGGCGCGCGAGTTGCTCACCTGGACCCGCCGCGTCTTCGCATTGCGGCGCGACCACCCGCTGCTGCGGCGACGCGATTATTTTCATTACCGCCCGCTCGGCAGCACACCGCCGCCGGACATCATCTGGTTGCACACGAATGGCGCGGAGTTGGGCGACGCCGAATGGCGCAGCCCGCAGACACGGACGCTGGGGCTCTGGCTCAACGGGCAAGGGGTGGACACCCGCGACACACAGGGGCGACCGGAACACGACGCCACCCTGCTCTTGCTCCTCAATGCCAGCGATGAGCCGGTCCAATTCCACCTGCCGCTCCACGACCCGATCGATTGGACATTCGTCCTCGATACCGCACGGCCAACCAAGGCGGAAGGCACGCCCTGGCCCGCCGCAACCTATCCGCTCGCCGAACGCGCGGTAGCGATCCTGCGAAAGACACCGATGACGGCCGCGCCAGCGCCCAGACAGGCCGGCGCGATCGGCGTAACCACGGCGGCGCGCGCGCGAGACGGTGGCGAATAAGCGACGCTACCGGCCACGTCCCGACGCCATGCGTCGCCCTATCACGATGGAGCAAGTCCGAATGATCGCACCGGCAGTTCATCACCCAGCAGAACAGCTCGACGCCTTACTCTCCGGGATGATCGGCGATCCCCACGCCTTCCTGGGGATGCATCTCGTGGGGTTGCAGGCGCAAGCGGCGGACCCGGTCGCCGCGACGGAGGGTGGCACGGAGGTGCCGAAAGCGCGCCGCGCCGCCGCGAAAAGTGCCCTGATCGTGCGCGCCTTCCTCCCAGGCGTGGAAACCGTCACCGTGGTCGAGCGCGGCGGGCGGCGGGCGCGGGTCGCCCTCGCCAAACTCGATCCGGCGGGGCTATTCGCGGGGACGATCCCGGGACGCAAGACCCACTTCGCCTACGATTTCGAGCTGACCAAGGGCGAGCATACCTGGACGCAGGGCGACCCGTATCGGTTCCTGCCGACCGTCGGCGATCTCGATCTCCATCTGGCCGGCGAGGGGAATCACCGACGGCTGTATAACGTCCTCGGCGCGCACCCGCGCCGACTCGGCGATGTCGAGGGGGTCTCGTTCGCCGTCTGGGCACCGAGCGCGCGCGGCGTCAGCCTGATCGGCAACTTTAACGACTGGCACACCCGCTCCCTGCCGCTCCGCGCCCTGGGAGCCTCCGGGATCTGGGAACTCTTCGTGCCGGGCCTCGTGCCGGGCGAGGTCTACAAGTACGCGATCCGCGGGGCCGACTGGGTGGAGACGCAGCGGGCCGACCCGGTCGGTTTCCAGAGCGAAATACGCCCGAAGACCGCCTCGGTGATCGCCGATCTCGATCGTCACGAATGGACCGATAGTTCCTGGATGACCGCCCGCGCCGCCGAGACCCCGACGCTCGCGCCGATGAGCATCTACGAGGTCCACCTCGGCTCCTGGCAACGACGTGACGACGGCAGTTGGCTCAGCTATGGCGAGATCGCCGATCGACTCATCCCGTATGTCCAGAACCTCGGCTTCACCCATATCGAGTTGCTCCCGGTCGCCGAGCACCCCTACGATCCCTCCTGGGGCTACCAGATCACCGGCTTCTATGCCCCGACCAGCCGCTTCGGCACGCCCGGCGAGTTCCAGGCGTTCGTGGACCGTTGCCACGGCGCGGGGATCGGCGTCATCCTCGACTGGGTGCCGGCCCATTTCGCGGTGGACGCGCACGGCCTGATGCGTTTCGACGGCACCTTCCTCTACGAGCACGAGGATTGGCGGCGTCGCACGCAGCCCGATTGGGGGACCTACGCTTTCAACTACGGGCGCAACGAGGTCCGCAACTTCCTGCTCGCGAATGCCATGTACTGGGTCGACAAGTACCATATCGACGGCCTGCGGGTCGATGCGGTCAGCGCGATGCTGTACCTCGATTACAGTCGCAAGGCGGGCGAGTGGGCACCGAATCGCTACGGTGGCCGCGAACACCTGGAGGCGATCGATTTCCTGCGCGCCTTCAACGACCTCATCCGCGACGAAGGGCAGGGGGCGATCACGATCGCCGAGGAATCGACCTCCTGGCCGGCGGTGTCGCGCCCGACGGAGATCGGTGGCCTCGGCTTCAACTTCAAGTGGGACATGGGTTGGATGCACGACACCCTGGAGTACCTGGGCCGCGACCCGATCTACCGGCAATACGATCAGAACAAGCTCACCTTCCGCCAGATGTACGCCTACAGCGAGAACTTCATCCTATCCCTCTCCCACGACGAGGTCGTCCATCTGAAGAAGTCGTTACTGAGCAAGATGCCTGGGGATGAGTGGCAGCAGTTCGCCAACCTGCGCCTGCTCTTCGCCTATCAGCACGGACAGCCGGGCAAGAAGCTCGTTTTTATGGGCGGCGAGTTCGGGCAACGGCGCGAGTGGAACCACGACACCAGCCTCGACTGGCCGATCATCGACTACCCGCCCCATACGGCGCTACAAGGGTTGGTCCGCGATCTGAACCGGTTGCACCGCGACGAACCGGCGCTGCATTCGCTCGATCACGACGTGGCAGGCTTCGGCTGGCTCGACTTCCGCGATGCGGCGCAATCGACCCTTTCGTTCGCCAGATGGGCAGCGCCGTCCCGGGTGGGTGACACGGAGGAAGGGAGTGCGACAACTGCAGCAGGCGAACATATCGTCTGCGTCTACAACTTCACGCCGGTGCCGCGCTTCGGCTACCGCATCCCGGTGCCGGAGCCGATCCGCTACCGCGAGATACTGAACACCGACGCGGCGATCTACGGCGGCAGCGGCATCGGCAACTTCGGGATCGCAGAGGGTGAAGCGGTGCAGCACCATGATCATCCCAATTCGATGCTTGTCAATCTGCCGCCGCTCGCCGCGCTCTTCTTCAAACCGGAGCGATAGATGCCATCCCCGCTTGAGGCACAGTATTGAGGCGCAGTGACAGAGAGTTCGCACCCAACCGACCAATTAATCCGCGATCTCCTCATGAGTGAGCGCGCGGCGAGCGAAGGGGAGATCGCGGCGATCATCATGCGTCTGGCGAGCGCATCATTCAGCGAACAGATCGTGACGGTCCCGCAGAAATTTCGTGGGCTACGCTACGCGGGATCGTCGCTCGGTAATCGTGAACGTTCGCTACGCTTACATCTTGTTCTACGTGTGATCGAGGACGAACAATGGGAGGACGGCACCTCTGAAGGGTTGTATCTCGGTGATCTGCGCGCGGCGGTTCGCGATCCTACAGCACGGTTAGTGCTTTACCAGCGGCGTGGTGGCCCAATAGCTGCGATACTCACCACAAATGCCATACCACGAGAGCGACGTGGCGTGGAGTCGCTGAACCTACTCTATGTTGTCTACTCCGCCGACCACAGTACACTTATTCCTGGCTACCAAGCCAGTGATCTGAGCACGTTGAGTATTCCAGGAGACGCGCGATGGCTCAAGTAGCCCAGACAACGCAGCAACGCATCAATCATCTACTCGAAAGCTCTTTCAACGAATGGGAAGAGTTACCCGAAATTGAGGCGACGATCAATCAATGGGATCAGCTTGAGCAAATGACATTCATCGAAGAATGGACGCTGGCAGAAGAGCGACTCAAGCGTTTGGCCTGCTACGCCGCAACAGACACGCTGTCACACGAGCAGCAGGCCCGCTACAACGCTCTTCAGCAAGTCGTAACACGGAATCGACCGATCATCGAGCGGCTACGCGCCAGTTAATGCAAGTGAGCAAAGGGAATAATTGGTGAAGACTGTGGAACGTGAGCGCGCCAGCGGTATCCTGCTGCACCCAACCTCCCTGCCGGGCCGCTATGGCATCGGCGAATTGGGGAGCGAAGCGCGGCAATTCCTCGATTTCCTGGTGGCGGCGGGGCAAAAGCGCTGGCAGGTCTTGCCGCTCGGCCCGACCAGCTACGGTGACTCGCCGTATCAAGCCTTCTCGGCTTTCGCCGGGAACCCGTTGCTAATCAGCACCGAGCGCCTGCTGGCCGACCGCTTGCTGCTCCCGGCGGACCTCGCCGACCTCCCCGATTTCCCGGAAGGCGAGGTCGATTATGGTTGGGTCATCACCTACAAACAGACCCTCTTACGCCGCGCGTATGCCCACGCCAAGGAGCAACACCACGGCGCAGACGCACCAGCTTGGGACGCCCCCTGGCTGGACGATTACGCCCTCTTCATGGCGTTGAAAGATCGCTACAACGGTGCAGCTTGGGGCGAATGGGATGGTGCGCTCGTACACCGCGAACCGACAGCACTCGCCAAGGCCCGCGCCGAGTTAGCCGACGAGATCGGCTTCTATCGCTTCTGTCAGGAGCGCTTCTTCGCGGATTGGCACGACCTGAAGGGGGAAGCGAACGAGCGCGGGGTCGCAATCGTCGGCGATCTGCCGATCTTCGTCGCCTACGACAGCGTCGATGTCTGGGCGAATCAGGAGCTCTTTTTCCTCGATGCGAAAGCCCGCCCCACCAGCGTCGCCGGGGTGCCGCCCGACTATTTCAGCGAAACAGGCCAGCTCTGGGGCAACCCGCTCTACCGCTGGGATGTCATGGCGCGCGACGACTACGCATGGTGGGTCGCGCGGCTACGCACCTCCCTCACCCTCTTCGACCTCGTGCGGATCGACCATTTCCGGGGCTTCGCCGCCTATTGGGAGATCCCCGCAGGGGAGTCGACGGCGATCAACGGGCGCTGGGTCGATGGACCGGGCGCGGCGTTCTTCGAGGCGGTGCGCGAACAACTCGGTGAGCTGCCGATCATCGCCGAAGATCTGGGGCTGATCACCGATGACGTACTGGAGTTGCGCGATCGTTTCGCCTTCCCGGGGATGAAAGTCCTGCAATTCGCCCCATCGGGGCCGGACAATGCCTACCTGCCGCATCACTACGAGCCGAATTGCGTCGTCTACACCGGCACCCATGACAACGACACGACGCTCGGCTGGTGGTCGACCGCTAGTGCCGACGAGCGCGACTTCCTAGCCCGCTACTTGGGACAACAGCCAGCCGACGAGACGATTGCCTGGCTCCTCATCCAGCTCGCCTTCGGTTCCGTGGCGCAGACCGCGATCGTCCCCCTGCAAGACCTCCTGAACCTCGGCTCCGAAGCGCGGATGAATACCCCCGGCACGAGCGGCGGTAACTGGGCCTGGCGCTACGATCCCGCAAGCCTCACCCCCGCGCTGCAGCAGCGCCTACGCGATCTGACTGAATTGTACTCGCGCTGATCACGAGGGTTACGCGAACGACGGGCCGGATACGGTGTGGTGGGTGGAAGTTATGTCCAGCCGCCGCACCGTTTTTTACGCCGATAGCTGATCACCCGAGCAAAGCGGCGCTATGCCCCGGCACGATGATCCGTCCGTCAGCCAACTGCGGCGCAACCCCGTTGCCGCCGTAGTGGGTCGCACCGGTGTGCAGCAACGGACGGAGCCCACCTGTGCCCGGTTCATCGAACGTCACCTGATCACCCAGGTTCACGACCAGGATCCGTCGCCCACCCGCGGCCTCGATCGTGATCAGCAGCGCCTCATCGCGCGCCTCGGCCTGCAAGGACGGGCGGCTACGCCGCGCCGCAGCGAGCACCGGGTCGGCGGCGCGCAATTCGAGCGCTGCGCGATAGAGATCCTGTACCAGCAGGCCGACCCCATACGACGCCTCATCGAGGTCGAGCTTCGAGCGCTCGAAGGTGCGCGGATCTTGCGGATCGGGGATCCGATCGCGCACCGCCGGGTCGCTGAACTGCGCGAAGTCGGCGAATTCCCGTCGTCGCCCCTCCGTCACCAGCTTGCCCAATTCCTCGTTGTGGTCGGTGAAGTAGAGAAACGGCGTCGAGGCCAGAAACTCCTGCCCCTGGAAGAGCATCGGTGTCTGCGGCAGGAAGAGGAGGAGGAGCGACGCGGCCAAGAAATCGGCGTGCGCGGCGGTGACGTTGAGGCGCTGCCCGAACGCGCGGTTGCCGATCTGGTCGTGATTTTGGATGCAGAAGACGTAGTGCGACCAGGATTGATCGGTGGCCCTTATCCCCTTCTCCACCAGGAAGCCCCGCGCGATACTCTGCGCCAACTCCTCCGCCGTCCCCGCATAGTCGGCCAGATACCCCTGGTTCTCCGGTTGCAGGATCGTCCGCACCCCGTGATGGAAATCATCGGCCCAGACCGCATCGAAACCATATCCACCCTCGGCGGTCGGCAAGAAGTACTTCGCGTCATTCTCCGGCGTCTCGGCGATCAGATAGGGGCGATGCGCGCCGCGACGTTGCTGATCGAGCGTGTCGGCGATCTCCGCCAGGAGGTGGCGCGGCGAGGTGTCGATGATCGCGAAGGTCGCGTCGAGCCGGAAGCCGTCGATATGGTGCTCGTGAACGAAATGCAGCAGATTCTCGATCACGAAGCGGCGCACCTCGGCGGAATCGACATCGTCGTAATTGATCGAGTCGCCCCACGGATTTTTGTGCTTGCTCGTCAGGTACCGATCGGAATAGAGGCCGGTGTAGTTGCCGTCCGGCCCGAAGTGGTTGTAGACGACGTCCATGATCACCGCGAGACCCGCAGCGTGGGCCGCATCGACGAAGCGCCGCAAACCTTCCGGCCCGCCATACGGCGCGGCGGGGGCATAGAGCATCACCCCATCGTAGCCCCAGTTCCAGCGACCGGGGAACGACGCCACCGGGCAGACCTCGATCGCGGTGATCCCGAGCGAGCGCAAACGGGCGAACTGCTCGATCGCGGCGTCGAACGTGCCGCCGGGGGTCAGTGTACCGATATGGCTCTCGTAGATGACCACATCGGTGAAGTCGGGCGCGACCCAGTCAGCATCGGTCCAGGCGAACGCGCGGGGATCGACCACTTCGGACGGCCCATGCACCCCTTCCGGCTGGCTGCGCGAACAGGGATCGGGGAATGGCCCCGCGCCATCGAGGCGATAGCGATAGCGCGTACCCGGACCCGCATCGGCCACCCGCGCGACCGCATACTCGCCCTGCCGCTCGGTCGGCACGATCCGGTCGCCGTCGGGCAGATGCAGGACGAGTTCGACCCGCTGCGGCAGCGGAGCCCAGACGCGGAAGGTCACGCCATCCGGGCCGACGAGCGCCCCGAGAGTCGGGGTCCACGCGGCGTTGGCGGAAGGGGTGTCGGTGGTAGTAGCCATTGTTTGCTTTCCTTCAGCTTCCTAATTATTCATTCCCCGGGGTCAAAATCGCGAAGGGGAAGTCGGCGCAGAGATCGGCCGCGCGGAGTTGCCCACCCTCCGGATCGATCGACGCACCGGTGAACCAGTTCTGCCAGGCACGAACTCCCGTGGGCAGGGGCAACGTCGTATCGCCCCATACTGCGCCGATCGGCGTAGCGCCGTCGGGGCGAGCAAGCTTCGTCGTCAGGCGCGGCACGGCGACGACGATCGTCTGATTACCGTGGCGGCGTGCGAACGCGAAGAGGTTGGCCGCGCGCTCGCCATCAGCGTGCAACGGCTGATACTCGCCGGCTGCGAAGAGTTCGGGATATGCAGCGCGCAACCGCAGCAGTTGCCGCGTCAGCCAGAGCTTGGTCGCGGGCGCGGCGAGAGTCGCTGGCAGGGCGCTATCGAGCGTTTCGAGGGTCCGCTGCCGCGCGGCATAATCGACCGGGCGGCGGTTATCGGGATCGGTGAGGCTGCGATTCCAGAACTCGGTCCCCTGGTAGAAGTCCGGGAAGCCGGGGGCGGTTGCCTTGACGATCACCATCGCCAGCGAGTTGCACGTCGCCGCGGGTGTGATCGCCGTGACGAACTGCCCCACACGGCGGATGAACGCACGTCCACTGCGCGGGTGGAGGATCGCCGTCAGGAAGCCCTGGATCGTCTCCTCAGTTCGCTCATCGGTATTGGTCCAACTGGTATACGCCTTCATCTCGCGCATCGCCTTCGTCAGATAGGTGGCGAGGCGTTCCCGAACGGTGTCGTCCAGCGGCTCCCCCTCGCCCGGCCAGGCAGCGACCAGCGATTGATAGAGCAGATATTCGGTATTC
>DATCMP010000029.1:0-2435 GCA_036563365.1 Thermomicrobiales bacterium | reverse complement strand
TCTTCGGCGCGACCGGGTGTGGTGAAGGTCGCCCGGTCGCCGACGACGATCAGCTTGGTCTTGGCGCGGGAGAGGGCGACGTTCAGGCGGCGCGGATCGGCGTGGAGCGACCCAACGACGGCGGCATCGTTGGAATTGACGAGGCTGACCAGGAGTATCTGGCGCTCGCCACCCTGGAAACGATCGACCGTGTCGATCCGCAGCGCGGGCAAGGCGGCGAGGGCCGGTTCCCGCGCGCCGATCTCCCCGCGCAGGCGGTTGTTCTGCTTCCGGTACGCGGAGATAATCCCGATCTCGGCGACCAGCGTTCCCCAGCGTTCGCGCGGCACACGCCGAAAGAGCCCCACGACCAGATCCGCGATGATCGCCGCCTCGCGCGGGTTGTCGCGCGATTCATCGGCGCGCCACTGGCGCACGGTATCGCGCGCCGCGGGGTCGCGGCTCGTATCGAGGAAGACGATCGGCGTATCGTCCCACACCTCACCCGGCGTCGTCCGTACTCCGCCCTTCGCATTTAGGAAGTCGGATAGCCGCGCATTGGCGACGCTCGTCGCGCCGGGGTGCAGTGCCCCATCGTAGAAGAGATCGCTGATCAGGGCTGAGATCGGCGCATTCATCCGGTATTGCGCGGCGAGGGTGATCAGCGCGTCGGGATAGCGCCGCGCCAGCCGCTCGAAGAGGGACACCTTCAGGCCGGGGCCTTGCCCGAACCCCGCCTGTTCCAGCGACGGCGGCAATGGGGGCAACGGGATGGCCTCGACGACTTCTGGGACGACCGGCGGGAGTTGCTGATGATCCCCCACCAGGATCAAGCGCCCGAGGTAGCCGGTCGGCAGGTGGCGCAACGCCTGGAGCCCGGCAGGTTCGGTCGCCTGGCCGGTCTCGTCCACGATGATCGTGTCGAAGGTGAGGCCGCGCAATTCCGGCGCATTGGCCGCCGCGAGGGTGCCGACGAAGATCTGCGCGTGATCGTGGATCAGGACGCCCGCGCGGATGAGGCGTACCCATTGTTCGAGCCCGCTGGGATCATCGAGGTCCAGTTCCGCCAGGCGCTCACGAACATGCAGGCGCTCGCCGAGGATCTGTTCGCGCACCTCCGGTTCGGTGGCCGCGCGGGCGATCCCGACACGGACTAGATATGGTCGCAGATCCGGGAAGCGCGAGGCGATTTTGCGGGTCACCTCATCGGCGGCGCGGTGGGTATTGGCGAGGATGAGCAACGGGCGATGGGTCGGCTCGTCGGTCTCCGCGAAGAAGTCGCGCCGCACGATGGCCCGCGCCAGTTCGGCGATCGTCGAGGTCTTGCCGGTGCCGGGCGGCCCCTGGATGAGCAGCAAATTCCCCGGCAATAGGCCCAACGCCGCGCCGATCACCCGCCGTTGATCGGCATTGAGGTCGGGATATTCGCTCGCGGGCGCGGCCTCCGCCAGTGGTGCGGGTTCCGCCGCGCCGAGGATGATTCGCGCCAGTCGCGGCAATTCGTCCGTGCGGAGTTGCCGCCCGCCGATTCCCGTGCCCCGCACCGCGCCGAGGAGGAAATCGGTCAACCCCTGCGTCTGCCAGGAGGAGCGGAACGGCAGGAGATCGACCCGGTAGCGCCCCGTCGGGCTCGGCGGCAGGCTATCACGCAGTTCCACCGCGACCGTGCGGGCAGCGAGTCGCCGCAATGTCCCCTCGACCGAGAGGAGTTCACCCGGCGCGCGACCCATCGGCGTGACAAGCACGCGGTCATCCTCGCGTAGGCGTGTCTCGATCCGTGCGGGGCGCTCGAAGGTGAGCGCGCGCTCGCGGTTCGGCTCTGGTTGACGGATGCCGAGGTCGCCGATGCTGACCCCTTCTTGCCCTTCCAAGGTCGCCAGCGGCGTCATTGCGAGATGATAGAGGGCTTCGCGCCCCATCCGTTCCTCATCCTGTAGCTGACGATGGAGCCAGACCCAGTAGGCGTAGAGGTCTTGCGGCAGATGGCGGAAGAAATTGGCGGTCGGGGTCCGGTTCGTCGTGCGCGCCGATTCGCAGATGCCGCGCGCTGCCGCCGCACAAATCTGGCAAGGTGTCGAAGATGCTTGGAGCGTCCAATCGCCACCGAGACCGCGCACCCGTTTCCCGAGCGCCGCAATCGTGTCGATCCGGTACCGGTCATAGCCGGTGAGCAGCCCACTGATGACGAGGAACCCGACGTTGCGGGCCTGCGCCAGGAGATCGATCGCGCGGCTGTTGCCGCCATCCGCGAGTCGCGCCCGCGCACGGCGAACGATCGGGTGATCTTCGAGTGGCAACTCGCTGGCGAGATCGTCCTCGATGACCTCGATGTAGGTCTCAGGGTCGCCCGCGCCGAGCGAGCGGACGATCTCGCGATAGGCGAGCGCCTGCAAGCCACCGGGGTGGGCAACGCCCGTCAGCGGGTCTTTCTCCGCGCCGAAGCCACCCCCGGTCTT
>DATCMP010000025.1:0-4819 GCA_036563365.1 Thermomicrobiales bacterium | reverse complement strand
CCCGACGAGCGGGAAGGTGAGGCTGTAGCGGGGATGGGTCGGGTCAGTGACGGTGATCGTTTCGTGTAGCAGTGCCGTCGTCGCGAGCGGGCCATTCTGTCGGGTGGTCTTGGCGAGGGCGACATAGCGCGCCTGCTGCGCATCGTGGCGAGGTGCACCGGTGTTGCTGCTGTGCAATTGCGGCCGACCGGCTTATGACACCCTCCGCCGGCGACGCCCGCTCGGCCGCACCCGGCGCTCAGCACCCGCACGGCGCGGCCGTCGCCGCCTCGGCCCAGGGGCGGCCGAGCGGGGCATACTCGGTCACGACCGCCGCGATCTCGTCGTGGCCCAGCGCCTTCGCCGCCGCGACCCGCCGGTGGCCGTCGAGCACGTAATAGGTGCGGCCCAGCTGGTAGACCGCGATCGGGCTGACGGCGCCCCCCCCTTCCCCGGCGCTGAGGCGCAAGACCCGCTCGAAGCGCGCGATCTCGCCGCGGCGCCGCGTCCGCAGCCGGAACCCGGCATCGACTTCCCCCGCGCGTCCCACGCTGCCGATGACCCGCGCGAGCGGCACCGTCCGCAGCCCCCGGAAGCGCGGCGCGGTCGGCCCCACCCGCGCGGCGTCGGCGTCGAACGCCCGCACCGTCGTGCCGCGCGGGAGCGCCGGGCCCGCGGGCGGCGCGACGACCAACGCGTTGCGCGTGCTTCGGCGGATCGCCGCCCCCCGCGGGAGCAGCCCGGCCCCCTGGCCGAGGAGAACCAGCGCCGCGCACTCCCGCCGCGCGACGCGGGCGATCGTCGCCGCGAGCCCCCCGGCGCAGACGAGCGCCCGCGCCGGGACGCCCATCGCGCGCAAGCGGTCGGCGAACAGGTCGAGCACGGCCGCCGCCTCATCGCGCCGCGGGTGCGGAGGTGACGGCCACCGGCGCGCGAGGCGCGCGAACGGGCGCTCCGGCACGACGTGCAACAGCACCACCTCGGCATCGCGATCACGGGCCCGCACCGCAACGGCCGGCAAGATCCCTTCCGCCCGCCAGGACAGGGTCAGCGGGACCACGATCCTCGTGACCATAATTGCTCCACCTCCCGCGAGCGCCACGCGGGGGAATCGGCGCCCACCGGTCGGCCCGCATACGCGCCCCCAACGATAGCCGCTCGCGCCCAGCGCGCCATCGCCCGGCCGGGCGAACCGCGCCCCCGCCGATCGCCTCCCCCGCATCCTGCCCGAAAGGACAGCCCCCTGACCGGACCGCCCGATCGGCGCCGTTGCGTTGTGCGGTGGTGCGGGGGCGGGGAGGTGACGCAGGGGAAACGGTGCCCAGGAACGCGAAGTCGCTTGGGGCGGCGAATGCGTCAGACGTCGGACGACGCCCGGGGGAACGGTCATCCACCGGTAAGGTGGCAGCATGGCCCGCGGAGCGCAGGCGCTGCCCGTGCCCCGCCCCATCGCGCCGCGACGGCGATCACCGAGCAGCCCCGTCGCACCGCGCTCGGCTACCGGACGGGCCGCTGCCGCACTGGCCGCGGATCGTCGACGAGCAGGCCGACACCGCCCTCGATCATCGCCGATTGCCGGCCGATCTCGTCCTGCCGGTCGTGCGCTGGGGGTTGCGCGACAAGCGGCGCCTGCGCGACCGCGCGGGGAGGTTCCTCGCGCGCGGGTTCGCCTTCAGCCACGAGGCCGCGCGCGACGGGGAGACGCGCTGCGCGCCGCGCCCCGTCGGCCAGCTGCGCGCCAGGCATCGCGGCCAAGCTGCCACCAGGAGCGCACGGACGACACCTCCCTCCGCAGCGGCGGGCGCTGGTGCTATCCCTACCGGGCGATCGACCGTGGGACTTGGCCCACGGCAGGGCCACCACCGGGTGCGTGGTGCCCCGCCTGATCGCCGCCCGCCCGCTGGGGGCGAGGACGATGGACCTCGGGTGTGACCGCTCAGACGGATTCTGTTGGGTTGTGCGGTGATGGGTCACCGGGCCGAGAAAGGTGTCATCAAGAGACACAGTTGCACATCCAATTTTGCGTACCTCGACCGCCTTTGACACCTAGCGGCCTACTGATTATGCGTCAGTTCGATCCTCCGACTACCCATCACCACACAACCCAACAGAACCCTTGCCGCCGCCAGCCCAAGGAAATATGTCGAATTCAGGCCACCTCATGGATTTTGACACCCTATGGGCGGTGCGGGGATCAGTGGCGGCCTCCCTGTCCGCTTGACAGAGAAGAACACTTGTTCTAAGATGGTGCCCCGCCCCGGCGTTGGGGTGGGTCATCATAAGGGGGTCTCCATGGCCGGTCAGCCCATCGTCTACGTCGAGCTCGCCTCCAGCAATCCTGCCGCCGCCGGGAAATTCTTCGGTCAGCTCTTCGGCTGGTCGCTCCAGCACGAGCCCGCCTTCGACTACCACATGTTCCGAACGGAGTCCGGGCCGGGCGGGGGTCTGGTGCAGGCCGACGGCAAGCAACACGATGCGGGGGACGCCCTGGTCTACGTGGGCGTGGATGATATCGACGCGACTCTGGCCCAGGCCGAGGCGCTGGGCGGGAAGACGATCCAGCCGAAGATGGAGATCCCCGGCACCGGCTGGATGGCGATCCTCACCGAGCCGGGCGGCGGGCGTGTGGCGCTCTACACCGAGATGCAGCGGTCGTAGCGTTCAGCATACCGAGAATGCGCCCCACCCCGACAGCGGTGGGGCGCATTCTGCATTCCTGGACTCTGACGTAGCGCCTAGCTCGCCGACCCACCCTGCCCCACAATCTGCCATCCCACTCCATCACTCACAACCGTCGCGTAAGAGAATTGCACCCACGCCTTCTTGAAGTTACTCGACCGGGTAGCGACGCGGGAGCCGATGGCACGCGAGCTGCCCTCGTTGGTAGAAGCGAGACTCTGGCTATCTGAAAAAGGGGATGGACGATGAGCGGCACAGCCAAGCAGGGTCCGGGTGAGGAGCAGGGGATCGACGTGACGACGACCGTGGATGACCACGGCAACCGGCGCGACCAGCCGGAACACCACCACGCTCCCCTGGGCGACGACGAGTGGCGCGAGGACGAGGAGGGCGAAACGGACACGCCGGAGGACACCGGCAGCAAAGTCGGCCCAGGGCGCGACGACATGCAGCCCTAGCGCCCGCGCGGCAGCGAGCAACGGTGGCAAGGCGAGAGGCGGGAGAAATACTCCCGCCTCTTTTGCGTCGCTGGTTGTTTCTTGCCGGGGCGAGTTACGCCTCGGCCTGCATCGCCTGCTTGAGCAGCTTCGGCGCGTTTTTCTCAAGCTGCTGCGCCGTCTTTTCTTCCTGCCGGAGGTTCTGCCTTAGCAGGGCCTCGACCTCCTTGTTGCCCATCGCCTGCGCCCCGACGATCAGGCCGGTGTAGCTGACGATCTCGTAGTGCTCGACCTTGGTGAGCGAGGAGCCGATCAGGCAGTCGCGGATTTCGTCCGTGCCCGCCTCTTTCAGATTCTTCTGCCCCTCGGTGACGATGCCTTTCGCGGCGTCGCACGGCTCGGCCTTCGCCTTTTCCCCAAGCAACTGGAATATCTGCTCCAGGTTGGCGACCTGCTGTTCGCTCTCGGTGATGTGTTGCTCGATCCCCGCCTTGAGGGTGGCGTCCGTGGCCGCCTTCAGCATCTCCTGCTGACCCTTGAGGAAGCGGTTCTCGGCGTCGTAGATGTCGCCCAGCTCGTGCAGGTATTTCTCTTGCGTCGTCTTGATCGCCATGGTGTATCTCCTCCATTTCCGACCAGCCCACACTGGTTTTAGGAGGCAGGACGCAAGGAGCGTGCCAGACGAACATTTGGCGCGAACAACGTCCCGAATCGCACCGTTTAGCTCAAGTTCAACTGATACCCCACCAGCAGCCACGAGACCCCATCCGACCGCCAGCGATACAGATCACGTGCGTTCGCGGCCGTCGAGATCGGCATCATGCCGCCCGGCACCTTGCCGTTGACCGGCTTGGCCCAGGTGCGATTGCCCGTCGCATCCTGGGTCAACTCCAGGTTTAGCTCCTCGTCGAGGAAGGCACCGGGTGCCAGCGTCGGCGTGAGGTTGCCCGTGAGCGTTGCGGCGATGGTCTGGCCGTTCTTGCGATCGAACGTCACAGAGCCGGTCACGCTGCCCTGACTGTAGGTGACCTCGGGGTTGATGCCGAGGTTGTTCGTGCCGCGCAAGGTGATGTTCGCGGGCCTGGTCGAGGTGAAGCCGGAGCCGGTGTAGTACGTCGGGGCGCCGCCCACCTCGGAGGCGCAGTCACGGAAGGCCAGGTCCATCGTCGGCAGGGCAGTGGCCGAGAGCTGGTTGTCGATGAAGAAGTCCTTGGCGACCGTCGGCGTCCCCCGGTTGTCGTAGCTGCGCAGGTTCGTGCAATAGCCGCGGGCGGCCCCCAGGACGGAGTTGCACTTGACGGTCGAGGAGCCGAGCTGCCCCGAGTCGTACGCCTGGCAGTTCTTGACGACCAGATAGTTGGCCTTGACATCGATCGCCAGCCGGTACCTCGCGGCGAAGGTGCAGTCGGCGATTTCCATGTCGTCGCAGGAGAGCCAGGTCGTCGTCCCGTCGGTGTGGGTGCCGGCCGTGATCGCGCTGGTGTCGCAGCGCTCGAAGATGCAGCCCGGCACCTTGTTGTTCTTGGGCTGGAGCGGGACGTTGATGCCGGGGGCGTCCCAGCCGGATTCGTTGGGGCTGGTCTTGTAGCCCAGGGACTTGATCTGCCCGCCGTAGCCACCCGCGACGTGGCAGAAGCCGCACCCCCGGAAGGTGGTGTTGTCGGCCTGGACCGTCACGGTGCTGTCGAAGAAGTTGCACCCGACGAACTGGTTGGAGCCGAAGC
>DATCMP010000018.1:0-16980 GCA_036563365.1 Thermomicrobiales bacterium | reverse complement strand
CGAGAAGCAACGGCGTAAAGAGGTGGCGGAGCAGGCGGCTGCCGAGGCCGCGCGGCGTCGCGCCGAGGAGTCGGTGGCACGGTCGCGGTCGGCGGGGAAACGGCGTCGCGCGTAGGTGCGTTCAGCCCCTACCCGATCCCTTATTGCAGAGGGAGGGGCGACTTGCTGTGTGGTGGCGGTGGGCGATCAAGGTGGGGCCAAAATGGCTGGCTCGTTTCCTCGCAGCTGGGCCTGTCGCGTCGCAACGTCGAACAGGGGCCGGATACGCCACTGGCGTATCCGGCCCCGTTTGATTGGTGGTAATGGTCCGTTTTGTTGTGATTCTTGGCGTTATGGCAGGCGACCTTTGAACTGGGCCGAGGCGGCGACTTTGCTGAAGGCGTTCGCGGCGGCGTCTGACGAGGTGATCCGCCAGTCGGTTTCCTTGTTCTCGTTGAACCAGATGATCGCGCGGATACGCGGGAGGCGTTTCGCCATATCGGTCAGGAAACCCTGGGTGATCCAGTTGGCCTTGTTACCGCCCGCTTCCGCCGAAGAGACTTCGCTGAGCATCATCGGCTTGGCGGTCAAGCGGGCTAGTTCGTCGTGCGAGGCGACGAAGACACTGGCGAGTGACTGCCAGCCCGACCACTCCTGGCTCGTCCCCCAGTTGTAGCCATCCAGCGCCACCCAATCGACCCAGGCGTCGCCGGGATAGAGTTGCGACAGCGCGGTGCTACCGGCGTAGACGACATTCGCACACCAGACCCAGCGGACATTCGTCGCGCCTTGCTGGCGGAAGATCGTCACGACGTGTCGCCACGCGGCGACGTAGTCGGCGGCGGTGTTACCGTTAACCCCCCCGGCCCACGGGTACCAGTTGCCATTCATCTCGTGCGCGAAGCGCAGGTAGAACGGTTTGCCCCACTCGGCGGCATCGCTGGCCCATTGGGTGATGTAGGCGTCGTGAGCCCCCGCCGCGATCGCCTTGAGGCTGTACGCCGACTGCTCCACGCCGTCCGCGTAGTTCCACGGCTCCCAGGTC
This sequence comes from Thermomicrobiales bacterium, assembly GCA_036563365.1. Classification (GTDB taxonomy): domain Bacteria; phylum Chloroflexota; class Chloroflexia; order Thermomicrobiales; family CADCWN01; genus CADCWN01. The sequence continues at coordinate 15,956 of DATCMP010000018.1, read as the reverse complement.
AGGAGCGGCATCGCGCCGCGCGCGTTGACCGCGGCGAGATTGTTCCGCGAAAAGCGGCTGTCGTCGCCGTGCGCCCAGTCCTGATACCACATCACGATCGCCGGATCGGCCCCGACGCGCGACCGATAGTTGTCGATCTGGGCAATATCGCCCGGGGCCCCGGGGATGAACGCGCCGAGCGCGATCGGTGCCGCCGCCGCGCCCGCTGGCGGGGCCAGGAACTGGCAGAGGAGCGGCAGAACGAAGGCGATGGCGAGGAGTCGGCTAGGTGAGAAGAGGACGCGCGGGCGGCAAAGAGCGGGCATCGTGTTCCTCCGGCGACCGGCAAATGCGGGCGCGTCTAAGGCCGATGCACCAGGGGCCGCGAACCTTCCCCGCGTGGGAGATGAGGACGGGCTTGGTGCTGGCAACCGGGCGGTCTCACCGTTGCGGCGAGATCCCTGGCTTTGCGTCCCCACCTCGCGGTGAGTTTGCCTTTTTCAGCGGCGCGGCAACACCCCCATCGAGCGACTCATCGCCCTGGTCTGTCTGCCGCTCGTATGGTCGGAATCTGTCTCGTGCAGCTTGCCGACTGCTGTATAGCTTAAGGGGTAGACCTCTTGCGCCACAATGAGTCAGTTGTCTGTACCGCTTGTAGGACTCTCCACTACTTTCGACCAACGACTACGGAGACAGATCGCCCGATCTGTCCCACGGTCGGCACCGCCCGACACGGGGTCTTTATCTCAATGGCCCCCGTCTTCGGCCCTGTGGAGGATAACGACCGGGATCGCGCGACTCGTCGCGCGCTGATAGCTAGCGAAGCTGGGGAAGATCTGCACCAGGCGTACCCATAGGCGCTCCCGTTCGGCTCCCCGCGCTTCCTCGGCGCGAACCCTCCAGATGCGACCGCCAACGATTACCCGTGCCTCGGGCTGCGCGCGCAAATTAAGCCACCATTGCGGGTGGGTCGCCGAGCCACCCATCGAGCCGACGACGACGAAGGCCGCGCCATCGGCAAGGTAAATCAACGGCACGGTACGAGCTTTGCCGCTCTTGCGGCCAACCGTGGTTAGCAGCAGGGTCGGGGCGGTCGGTGTCAGTCGCCCCACGAAGCGCCCCCCGGTCAGGCGGTAGAGCGCCGTATGTGCGACCGAGAAGAGGCGCAGCCCCAGCTTCAGCAGGCCGAAGTACCGCCGCCCACGATGCCGCGCGTTGTTCCTCTCCGCTCGATTCATCGCGCGTGTCGTCCTTCGCCCGATCGTCCGCTTAGCGAACGCGGCGCGCATCAATGCCGTTGCCTGCCTCTGCTGCCTCCGCCGCGCGTTGGCGCTGCCAGCGTCGGAGTGCGTCGCGGACCCGTTCCCAACTGCCGCGCGCCCGCTCGCTCTCCGTGGGCGTGACCTCGTGCCGACTATAGCGGGCCTCGACGAACGAGTCGGTGAGCGCGGCGAGATCCTGCCGCGCTTCCGGCACCCGGGCGTCGAAGTCGGCGGCGTATTCGGCCGGTGTCTGAGCCGCGCGACGCGGCAAGCCCTGCGACTCCGCGCGGCGGATAAGGCTGAGGTAATAGCGGATCACCTGTTCGCGCGGGGTGCGCGCACCGGGCAGGCGTAGCCGTCGCCCACCGGTGCCGACGAGGCGAGTACTTGGTCGCCCCGGTCGTAGATTCGGCAGGCGCTCGCCGATCGCCGTGGCGAGGCCGCGTAGCCGTGCGAGGAGCGCCGTGAAGAAGGCTCCGAGGAAGGCGATGAGGCGAAACCGACCAAATCCTTCGCGGAGGAGCGCCCGGTTCTCGATCCAGCCGCGTAGCAACCAGAAGGCGAGGGCCAGCGCCACGATCCCGAAAATGGTCCAGCGCAGGATATCGAGCCAGGGGAGTCCGCTGCTCTCGGCTGGCGGCGGCGGTGGCGGCGGTGGTGCGGCTGGCGGTGCCGTGGGTGTGTCGGTGGTCGAGCCTCCTTTGATCAGCGACAAGAGCCAGATGAGCGGCCCGATCACGCCGAAGCCGAAGAGGGCGAAGAGGGCGAGCAAGCCCTGGAGGATCAGGGCGAGGATGTCGAGCAAGCCGACCCCATACGCGGTCGGCAGGATGAAGGCGAGGAGCGCCGTTAAGCCCATGAACCCGACGCTGAGGCGCGCCCAGCGTCCACCAAGGCCCGCCGCGACCGCGATCCCTTCCTCGCGCCACCGCCTGCCCAGCAAGGCGTGCTGCGCGAGGGCCAGCAGGATCATCCCGAAGGTGAAATAGATCAGCGCGGAGATGACCGGGCCAGTGACCGGCGCGCGGGTCGCATCGAGCAAGCGGCGCACCTCGATTTGCGAGAGGCCGATCGCCAGCAGCAGCAGCGCGCCGCCGCCGAAAAAGCGCTGCGTCAACCCTTCGAGTGGCGGGGTATAGGTCGGATCGCGCTCGGGTGGCTCGCCGAGGCGAGCGAACTCACTGGCGGTCGTGGTGCTCGCGCCCCAGGCGACGAGGATGAGCAACGCGATCAGGATCGGGCGCAGGTCGAGCGTGGCGATACTGCCCAGACCGCCCGGCCTCCCCCCGAGGGTCGCATCGCCGAGCAGGCCAAGCAGGACGAGCGCGCCGAGTTCGGCACCGCGAAACCAATGGCGGTCGAAGCTTTGCGGCAGTCGTTCCGTCAGCGCCCAATGGGACCACTGTGCCTCGATTGCGACGAGCGCGCAGAAGATCACGATGAAGGGGCTGCTCTCGCCGGTGATCGCGCGACCGGCCGCGGCGAGGGCCGCGCTAAGCGCGCCGACCATCATGCCGATCAGGAGCGAGCGAAGCGCAAACTCGGACGATGGGCGCGCTTTCATGTCAGAGCCTCCAGGTCGCGGACGGTGTTGACGCAGTGGACGGCGATCCCCGGCGGTGCGGCCCAGTCGCCGACGCCGTCGGTCGGGCGCGTGACGCCGACTAGGATCACCGCGACCGCCAGCCCGCCCCGCCGCAACGCGAGGAGCGCCTGGGTTAACTCGGCGCTGCCACGGCCGGTGATGATCACGACCGTGCCGCCCCAGGCGAGCCCCAGGCGTTCGCGGCGGAGAAGATCGGTGAAGGGCGGCTCGGGCTCGGTCAGCATCTCCACATCGGCCAGGAGTTCGAGCAGGCCGGTCAGGTGGGCGCGCTCCTTGCGTGGGGGCAGCGCGGTCGGGCGCGATTCCGTGGCTGTGGCGGTCCCCTGCCTGACCGGCGGCGCGGCGCGCTGAGTCACCAGGCCGACCGGCGAACTCTCACGGACGATCGCATGATTGGCGAGCGAGGCCGCGACGACGATCGCCAATTCGATCGCGTCGTAGCGGAAGCGGGTTGCGTAGCCGTCCTCGTGCAGATCGAGGCAGATCGCCGTCTCCCGCGCGATCGCCTGCTGGAACTGCTTGACGACGAGTTGTCCGGTGCGAGCGGTCGCGGGCCAGTGGACGCGCCGGAGCGAGTCGCCGCGTTGATAGGCGCGCACGCTGACGATCCGGCTGCTGTCCTCGAAGAGCGGCGTGCTGGCGGGGAGGGTCGCCAGCGGTGAGCGCGTCGGCAAGCCGAGCCGCTCCAGCGGCACGACGCGCGGGTAGACGATCAGATCGTGCGGCTCGCGCCAGCGTAACTCCTGACGGGCGATCCCGAGCGGGTCGCTGGTCCGCAGCGTCGTCGGCCCGATCGTGTAGCGCCCGCGCCGGTAACAATTCAGGATATAGGTCATCTCCCAGCGACCGTGCGGCGCGAGGGCGATGACCTGCCGCTCGAACGCCGCCGCGCGCAGCCCGAGCGGCAGCGTCTCATCGATCTCCACCCAGAGGAGCGGCACCCAGCCGTTATTCTCGATCGTGAGCCGTACAGGCACCCGATCATCTGTGAAGGCGCGGTCGGTGAACCGCCGTCCGCCGCGCAACTGCTTCGTCGCCTGCCGCATCCACAGTCGCGCCAGGATGTAGATCGCGCCGAGGAAATAGAGGATCGTGAAAAAGAACTCGACCCGAAAGAAGAGCGCGATGAGCAGCAGCAAAAGCAGGAATGGGCCGAAGTAGCGCATTGATCAGTCCGTGGTCCGTGGTCCGTAGTCCGTAATAGTCAGGCGGAGTAACCCCTACTTGGGTGGCCCCCGCGATCTCTACTCCGGACTACGGACCACGGACCACGGACTGCCCCCTTTCACGACTCAATCTGTACCGGCGTCCGTTCCATGATCTCGTGCAGGATCGAGGCTGCGGTGTGGCCGCGCAACTGGCTCTCGGGCCGCAGGATCAGGCGGTGGCCGAGGGTCAGCGGTACAAGCGTTTTCACGTCGTCTGGGGTGACATAATCGCGTCCGCGCAGGGCCGCGAGCGCCTGGGTCGTCTTGTAGAGGGCCAGGGAACCGCGCGGGCTGGCCCCGGCGGCAAGATCCGCGTGTGCGCGCGTGGCGCGTACGATCGTCAGCAGGTAGCGCTCCAGCGACTCGTCCACGTGGACATCGGTGATCATCTCGTGCAAGGAGCCGAGGGTCGTGCCATCGACCACCTGGGCGATCCGTTCGATCGGGTGCGACTTGCGGAGATTCCGCAGCACGCGCAACTCGTCGGCCTCATCGGGGTAGCCGAGCGGGATACGGATGAGGAAGCGATCGAGTTGCGCTTCCGGCAGCGGGAACGTCCCCTCGAACTCGATCGGGTTCTGGGTCGCCAGGGTGAGGAACGGTGTCGGCAGGGGGCGGGTCACGCCATCGATCGTGACCTGACCCTCCTGCATCGCCTCCAGGAGCGCCGATTGGGCGCGCGGCGTGGCGCGATTGATCTCGTCGGCGAGCAGCGTGTTGGTGAAGACCGGGCCGGGCTGGAACTCGAATGCGCCGTCGCCCTGATTGTAGATGCTGACACCGGTAATATCGTTCGGCAGGAGATCGGGGGTGCATTGGATCCGCTTGAAGCCGAGGCCCATACTCGCCGTGATCGCCCGCGCCAGCATCGTCTTGCCGGTGCCCGGCACATCTTCGATCAGGACGTGACCCTGGCACAGGAGTGCGACCAGCAAGAATTCGATCTGCGGGCGTTTGCCCACGATCACCGTCTCGACGTTCGCGATGACACGCGCGGCGAACTCGGTTACCGGCGTCACCTTGGTTGTTGCCGACATCGACAGGTTTTCCTTCCGAGACGTGTTGGCCCAAGCGCTGCCTGGCCCGACGACAGGCCAACGCCCGCTAGTGTACCAGGGACGGGCGTTACCCGCGCGGGGTAGCGCGTGCCGCGCCCGGCACGCGCTACCCCGACGCTGCCGCCGCGCTGAGGACGGCGTCCCAGGCGAGGTCGGAGGCGAGTACGCCGAGCATGAGCGGGCTGAGCGCGTTGTTCTCGATCGCCTCAGTGGTGACCGCGAAGAGGATGTCGCCATCGAAAACGGTATGGAAAGGCTGGATAGCCCGCGCCATCGAACTGTGGACCTGCCGTCCGAACTGGCGAAGGTTGTTGCTGTCGAGGCGCTGATCGGTGACGACGACCGTGAGGGTCGTGTTGCCGCCGCGCGGGTTTGCCTGCCCACCGGCGGCGAGGCGGCGTTCCAGATCGGCGCTGATCGTATGGCGCTGGCCGGTCGCGCGGTCGAGGTGGCCGCGCACTACCGTGCCATCCCGGCCGATGATCGCGCCGATCGCGTTGAGGACTGTGAAGACGGCGAGCTTCGTCGCCCCGATCTGACGGAATGCCGCGCCCTGGCCTCCCGGCTCACCGCGATCGAAATCGAGGCCATTGCCCACGCTCGCCGAGCGTCCGGCACCGCGTGCGCCGAGCAGGAACCGCTGATTCGGGCCGGTCGATGTTGTGCGGAACGCCGCCGCCCCGAGCGCCTTATCGGGGTAGATCGCGTTGTCGCGCCCACCGAAGTCGAAGATAATCGCGCTGGAGACGGCGGCGATCTGCGCGAAGTGGGTGCTATAACCCCGCTCGGCGAGCAATGCCGCCGCCACGCCAGTCGCCGCCTCCAATCCGTAAAGGGAGCCACCCGCGAGGCAGATTGCGTCCGGCTGGTCATAGTCGCCCAGGAAGCCGGGCGAGCCGCCGCGCACGTCGGTCGCCATCCGCGCGCCGTCCGGGAAGCTGAAGACGGTGCAGCCGGTCGGCCCTTCCGCGTATTCGGCCACGCCGATACGCAGCCCCGGGAAGTCAAACTCCAGCGCGGGGCCGTCGAACGCCGTTTGTGGAAGCAACGGCGCGCTGTCGGGGGACAGGTTCGGCTCCGTCATCATCACCTCTCTCATGGAAGATTCAGCCAGGATGCGCCTCGCCGATCGGCGTCTCGGCCAGGACGCGCAAGATCGCCCGGTGTAGATGGCCGTTGCTGACCACGACCTGACCGACGAATGGGTCGATCGGAGCGCCGTGGTAATCGGTGACGGTGGCCCCGGCTTCGGCGGCGATCAGCGCGCCAGCGCCGCAATCCCATGCCCCGAGATGCGATTCGTAGAAGCCGTCGAAGCGACCGCAGGCGACCGAACAGAGGTCGATCGCGGCTGAGCCGTCGCGGCGGATCGCTTGCGCGGCGTAGCTGAAGGCGTGCCAATGGGCCAGCGCGACGTGGCGGACGGTGGCATCGTAGGGGAAGCCGGTCGCGAGCATCGCCCGGATCAGTTCGTCGGTGTCGGAGACACGGATCGGCCGATCGTTGAGGAACGCGCCGCCGTCGAGTTCCGCGCGGAAGAGTTCGTCGCGCGTCGGGTCGTAGACGACGCCGACGATCGTACGATCGCCCTCGCGCAGCGCGATCGAGACGGCGAAGCAGGGGTGGCCGTGCGCGTAGTTGGTGGTGCCATCGAGCGGATCGATCAGCCAACGGTAGGGGGAGTCGCCGACCCGTGGACCGGAGCCTTCCTCGGCGGTGACGAGATGATCGGGGAATTGCGCGGTCAGTTGCCCGACGATCAGCGCCTCGGAGCGCTTATCCATCTCCGTGACCAGATCGACCTGCCCCTTGAACGCGATCTGCCGCACCTCGCCGAGCGCCTCGCGCAAGATCGCCCCGGTTTCGCGTGCCGCTTTAATCGCCGCCGCCGTGAACTCCGCATAGTCGGACATTGTCGCCTCCCCATTCGCGGTCGCCATCGCCCGCCAGCGGCAGTATACCCCGCGTGGGGGAGGAGGTTTAATGGTCCACTGCTTTACGGATATGGCGAGCGCCCGCCCGCCGCGGTGACGGTGAACCAGAAGATGACGCTGGTGGCGGCGCAATAGACGAGGGCGATGGTGGCGAGGGCGCGCCCCCATCGACCGCGCACCGTGAGCCAGGCGATGCCGAGCCCGAGGCCGATCGCCAGCGCGGGGGCGAGGAAGACGAAGTAGCGGACCCAGACGCCGACGAAGACGTGGATCGCCGCGAAGAGGACGGATGTGAGGATGATCGAGGCCATCAGCCAGCCGATCACGCGCTCCCGGCCTTTGTTGAAGAGGAGGCCGATCCCGGTGGCACAGACGACCACGAAGTAGAGGGCGAAAGGGAGAGCAAAGAGGCGATTGCCGATGTACGCCGCTTCCCAGCCGGGCGCGTCGGTCGGCGCGTCGGTCGGCCGATCGGCCCCGGCGATCAGGTCGCGGGCTTGCTGGCTGACCAAGCCGACGAAGTGCCGATAGTAGAGTGCGAAGACGAGCAACCCGGCGAGGCCGAGCGCCGCCACGATCGCGTATGCGCCGCGCCGATCGCCGTCGCGCCCGACGGTGAAGTAGAGCGCCACCGCCAGGAGTGGCACCGCGACGACCGTCAGGACGAAGGTGCCCGGGTGTGAGAGCAGGGCGAGTGACATTAGGACAACGAGCGCGACGAAGAACTTCGGTTTCAGCAGGTCGGCGTAGTGCGCGACCGCGACGGTGAGGACCGCGAGGGTGGCCCATTGCCCGAAGAGGTTGGAATAGAACCCCCACCAGAGGAGCTGATACGTCGCGGGGACGAGGGTATAGCAGAGGGCGGCGAGTATCGGCGCGGGGTCGGGGACGCGACAACGCCGGAGCAGATAGAAGATCAGGAAGATGGAGGTTGCGTCGATGATCGGCGGGAAGAGGCGTAGCGGCAGCGACGTATCCCGGATCAGTACGTTGCTGAGCGCGCCGAACGGGGCGAGGAGGATATAGAGCGCGGGCGGGTAAGGGGTGCGCCGGTAGCCCCATTCGCTGCTGATCGTGGAGAGCAGGAAATTGCCGCGCAGGATATCCTCGACGCGGTGCGTCTGGAAGATGATGTCGTGTGCGCCGAAGCCGGGGAAGAAGACCCCGGCCAGGTGACAGGCCGCGCCGAAGAAGAAGATACCGCACAGTAATCCTTCTTCGCGCGGCCTCAGTGCTACGCCACCGGCGGCGAATAGTCGCCTGACCAGGGGGCGCAGGAGCAGGGTGACACCGATCAGCACCGCCATGATGAAGAGGAGCGACCCGAAGTAGGTTGCGCTGATGTCCGGCTGCACGACCGCGCCTACGAGGATACCGCCGAACGCGACGGCGATGATCGCCGCGACCGGACGTACCGCCAACCCGAGATAGCCGAGGATGCTGGCGAGGCCGCCGAGCAGCCCGAGGATCGTTGCCGCGTAGGTCAGCGGGAAGATATATGGCGCGACCGCGCCGTCGCGTTCCGGCGTCAGGGTGACCTCATCGAGGGCGATGCCGAGGAGTCGGTTGTCCACGTCGCCGGGGGGGTCGAAGATGGGCGACTCGATCGTCAGGCGCAACTCGTCCGGCGGCATGGTATCGCGCTTAAAACGGAAACTGTAGTCTTTGAAGGCCGCGATCGTGTCGAAACGGGCGACCAGGCGGCCATCGGCGCGGACGGTGACCGACGGAAGGGGGGTGCCGGGTGGTCGCTCGCCGCTCAGGCGCAGGGTAGCTACCCAGGTGCTATTACCCGGCGCATCGGGGATGACGATCTCGCCGATGTCGCTGAGCCAGCGAAAATCGGTTCCCGCGCCTTGCTCCGTCGCCAATGCGCCGCGCAGATAAAAGGTATCGTTCCCCTGGCCCACGTCGATTTCGTGCGGGCGCTGGTATTGATACGCCAGGAATACCGCCGGGAGGGCGAGCACAAGCAGGGCGAGTACCGGCGGAGCGAGCACGGTCCACACCATCGGCGCGAGGTTCGCCAGCAGCCAGCGGTGGAAAGGGGCGGGCAGATACCGCGCGAACGCTCGTTCCGGCGTGGTGCGCCGCCGCGCACGTCGCACTTTCTGTTGTCGAGACGGAGCCTGCACCGTGCTCACCCTACCTGTCGAAACTGTACGTGCAAGTGACTCGGCAGGATGGTAACGTACTTGGCGGTGCGCTGCCATAGGGATGAGCATGTGAGGACAGCTTCCGGTTAGCGGGCTCGCAGAGCTTCAGTCGCTCGCGCACGGTATCGTTGTCGTGCGTCGGCGCGGCCATTGCGTTCGCTGGAACGGCGTGATAGTTTCGCGCTCACCCCGACGCGCGCTGTACCGTGCAGATCGGTGATTCGTCGCATACCGCAAGGGCAGATACGATGACGACCGCGCCGCCCGACTTTCACGGCATCTTCCCGTACCTCGTCTCGCCGATCGATGCGGCGACCGGACAAGTGCTGGAGCGTGTGCTCCGCGACCTGATCGCGCACCTGATCGCGCGGGGTGTCCACGGGATCAGCCCGCTCGGCAGCACGGGGGAGATCGTCTACCTGACGGCTGAACAGCGCGTAGCGATAGTGCGTGCGACGGTCGATGCGGTCGGCGGGCGGGTGCCGGTCGTCCCCGGTGTATCGGCCTACTCCACGACCGATGCAGTGCGGCAGGCCGAGGCGCTGGTGAACCTGGGCGTCGATGGCCTGATCGTGATGTTGCAGACGCAGTTCCCGGTGTCACGCACGGGGATCGAGCGCTACTTTCGGACGATCGCCGAGGCGGTGCCGGTGCCGATCGTCCTGTACACGAATCCCGGCCTGGGCGGGGCGGATGTGACGCCGGAGATCGTCGAGGCGCTGAGCCATGTGCCGAACATTCGCTATGTCAAAGATGCCTCCGGGCGCACCGGGCGGATCCTCGCGATCCTCAACCGGGTCGGTGATCGCGTGAAGGTGTTCAGCGCATCGGCACACATCCCGACGGTTGTCTTCCAACTTGGCGGTGTCGGCTGGATGGCCGGACCCGCCTGCGTGATCCCGCGCGAGAGCGTCGCGCTCTACAATCTAGCACGGCAGGGACGCTGGGACGAGGCATTCGCCATGCAACGCCCGCTCTGGCGGTTGAATGAGCTCTTCGAGAAATATTCCCTCGCCGCCTGTATCAAGACCGCGCTCGAAATTCAGGGCTTCCCCGTTGGCGAACCAATCGCGCCACAGGAGCCGCTGCCGGTGGCGGCGGTCGAAGAGATTCGCGCGGGCCTGGCGGCGTTGGCAGTCGGCGGATAATCGGCGCGACCGTCCCGCGTCCGCGTGTAACACGGACGGACGCTGCTCTGCGTCGACGTGTTGGCCGCTGATTCCGCGCGTGACAGGAGTGATGAGGTTGAGAAACGCTGAGGTCAGCGCGGTCGGATTATCGACGCGGTTCGTCGCGCTCATCCTGCAGCATGGCCTGCGGATCGAAGGTTGCGTTCAGACGGAAGCCTGTGCGTGCGCCGGGGGGCGATAACCGGTGTTAGTCCGACCGCAGCCAGCACCCGATCCGGCGGCGCGGTGTCCTGCCCTGGGCGCTAGTGTTCACCTTGCCGTTCATCGTAGAACCCCGCCAGGGCGATGCGGGCGGCGCGACGGTCGCGCCGCCCGCGCGTGGTGTCCGATTCCCGACTACTCGTTGTTCGCTGGTGCGATATTCTGGTTGTAGCGGAAGAGGTTCTGCGGGTCATAGCGCCGCTTGATCGCGGCGAGGCGGGCATAGGTGGTCGCCGGGTAGGCGTCGCGCACGCGGCCCGCCCCCTCATTCTCCAGGAAGTTGACGTAGACGCCCGCGCCTTCGTGGCGGATCGTCTCCCAGAGCGCCCCGGTCCAATCGGCATGCGGAGTTGCGTCTTCGTCTGCGTCCAGCCAGAGCCCGATGATCGCCACGAAGTAGCGCCGGGCACGGTGGGCGAAGGCGGTGGCGTCGTCGCCGACGCGCGCCATCGCGCCGCCGAGACCGCGGAACTGGATGAGGCTATAGGGCGAGCTGGCGTGCGCCATGGCGTCCAACGCCGCGTCGAGCGCGTCGTCGCTGAGCGCGTCGGCGAACATCATCCGGATCGACGCGGCGTGCGGGGCCGCCTGGTGAGCAGTGAAACGGTAGATCTCCGGGTACGGCATCGGCCCCACGACATCGGCGATCGGCGTCGCCAGCGCGCGCAACGGCGCGAGGGCGCGCTCGCCCTCGGCGGGATTTCCCGTCCAGCAGACGAGGATCGAGAGCGCCAGTTCACCGACGCGATCCTGCGGCACGTAGGGGGCCGGCGGCGCGTGCAGGAGGTTGGCGATCGTGGTCAGTTCGTCGGGGGCCGAGGCGACGTAGTCGAGGTAGCCGCGGATGACCTCGCGGCTGGCGGGGAGGATCAGGTCGCCGCCGAGGATTTGCCCGACCGGCGCCAGGCGGAAGGTAAATTCGGTCACGATGCCGAAGTTGCCGCCCCCACCGCGGATCGCCCAGAAGAGGTCCGGGTGTTCGTCGGCACTGGCGGTGACGATCTCGCCCGCCGCCGTGACGACCTGGGCCGCGAGGAGGCTGTCGATCGTGAGGCCGTACTTACGCACCATGAACCCGATGCCGCCGCCGGTCACCAGCCCGCCGAAGCCGACCGAATGGGTGTCGCCGGTGGTGAGGGCCAGTCCGTGGGCGTTCGCCGGCCCGGCGAGATCGCCGGAGGTCGCGCCAGCCCCGACGCGGGCCACCCGCGCCTCGGGATCGATGCTGATACTCTTCATCCCCGACAAGTCCACGACGATGGCGTTGTCGATGGTGCTGAAGTACGCCAGGCTGTGGCCCCCGCTACGAACCGCGAGCGGCAGGCCGCGATCGCGAGCGAAGGCGACGGATGCCGCGACATCCTGCGCGTTCATCGCGCGCACAACCGCCAAGGGGCGGCGGTCAACGGTGATGTAGAGCACGGCACGCGCCGCATCGTAGTCGATGCTGTCGGCGGTAATCAGTTCGCCGGTCAACCGCGCGCGCAACGTCTCGAACTGGTCATGCGCGAGGGCGAGGGGGTGGGCAGTGGTGGAGGGGTCTGTCGTGATAATCATTTTAACTCCTTAGAATGCTTCTGCCGTCTCGAAACCCTGACTGAATCGACTGCCTGCGAAATCGGTTGTCCGGGCAAACGCGCGCATCGGCAAATGCGATACGCGTGGGTGTCGGCGTGCGCGATAGGCCTTCCCTCCTGGCGTCTTTCGCGGCCCTCCCGGCGGGGCCATCCTGATCGCTAGTATGGGGATGGCCGCGCCCCGGCGACACCGCCGGGGCGGGAACAGTGCTGGAACACTGCCACCCCGCTCGCCCGCCGTGAGAGCAGGAACGGTGTGCTATCATTGCCGACGTGAGCGCGGAAAGGGACAGGCTGCGGAGGATGCCATGGGGCAAGGTGTGTCCTTCGGCGAACGGTTGCGCGGGCTGCGCGAGGCGGCCATGCTGACGCAGGAGGAGTTGGCCGAGCGGGCAGGTCTGAGTAGCAAGGCTATCGGTCTGCTGGAGCGTGGGGCTCGCCGATATCCCTACCCGCATACCGTGCGCGCCCTCGCCGACGCGCTAGGGCTGGATCCCGTCGAGCGCGGCAAGCTCCTGGCGGTGATGCCCCGTCGCGGCGAGGACCATACCCCGCTTCGTGAGGAGACTGCGCCCACCCCCGCGCCGTTCCCCCCAGCGGCGGAGCAGCCCGCGCCCTGGTCGCCACCGTCGTTGCCGCCGACGACGCTGATCGGTCGCGACGGCGAGTTGGGCGCGGCACGGCGGTTGCTCGGCCACCCGGAGGTGCGATTACTGACCTTGATCGGCCCCGGCGGCGTCGGCAAGACGCGGCTGGCGATCCAACTCGCCGCCGACCTGGGGGCATCCTTCTCGTCAGGTGTCGCCTTCGTTGACCTGGCTCCGATCCGCGACCCGGCGCTGGTCCTCGCGCACATCGGCCGGAGTCTGGGCCTCCGCCTGGTTGACGAGCGGGGCGTCCCCGACGCACTGCGGCGGGTTTTGGTGGATCGCACCCTCTTGCTCGTGCTGGACAACCTGGAGCATCTGCTGGGGGCGGCGACCGACATCGGCGATCTGCTGGGGCGAGTGCCCGGGCTGACGATCCTGGCGACGAGCCGCGAGCCGTTGCGCCTGCGCTGGGAGCACGAGCTCCCCGTCGCCCCCCTGCCTGTGCCTGCGGTGAGCGAGGACAGCGCCGCGGCGGCCCTCGCGTCCGTCCCGGCTGTCGCCCTCTTTGCGGAGCGAGCGCGGGCGGTGCAGCCGACGTTCGCGCTGTCGGCGGCCAATGCCGCAGCGGTCGCCGAACTCTGCCGTCGGCTCGACGGCCTGCCCCTGGCGATCGAACTGGCCGCCGCACGGGTCCGCCTCCTGTCCCCAACGGCGATTCTCGCGCGGTTGGAGCGCCGGTTGCAGGTCCTGACCGGGGGTGCGCGCGATCTGCCCCTGCGGCACCAGACGCTGCGGAGTGCTATCGACTGGAGTTACGACCTGCTCGATGAGGGCGAGCGCCGATTCTTCTCGCGGTTCGCCCTCTTTGCCGGGGGCTGCACCCTGGAGGCGATCGAGGCGGTCTGCCTGGCCGACACCGATCCGGCGCTCGATCCGGTGGAGGGGGTCGCGTCGCTGGTGGAGAAGAGCCTGCTGCGGCAGGTGGAGGCGGCGGACGGGCCGCGCTTCGGGATGCTTGAGACGATTGGTGTCTACGCGGCCGAGCGACTGGCGGCAAGCGGGGAGGAGGCGCAGCTGCGCCGCCGGCACGCGGAATACTTCCTGGCGTTCGCTTCCGAGGGGCGCGTCGAGCAAACGGCGTGGGCGCGAGCGATCGAGGCGGAGCATGACAATCTGCGCGCGGCCCTCGGATGGGCGCTCGGCCCCGGTGGGGACGCTATCATCGGGCTGCGCCTGGCGCTCGCGCTTTGGTGGTTCTGGGAACTGCGATGCCACTTCACCGAAGGGCGGGCCTGGCTGGAGCGGGCGCTGGCTGCCGAGCCCGGCACGCGGACGCCCCTGCGCGCGGAGGGGTTCTTCGGGCTCGGCACCCTCGCCCTCAGGCAGAGCGACTTTGCCGCCGCGGACGCGGTCTACGCGGAGAGCCTCGATCTCTGGCGTGCGCTCGGCGATAGGGCGAACATCGCCCGGGCGCTTAATGGGTTAGGGGAGGTCGCGCTACGGCTGGGCGACCATGCTCGGGCGCGCGCCCTACTCACGGAGGCCCTGAGCTTGCTGCGCGCGTCGGGTGCCAAGCATGGGATCGCCGTCTCGCTCAACATCCTCGGCCTGGTCGCGCGGGACGAGGGCAATTACGAGGAGGCGCGGACGGTCTTCGAAGAGATGCTGGGACTCGTGCGCGAGCTGGGTCGCCAATGGAACGTCCTGATCGCGCTGAGCAATCTCGGCAACCTGGCCCTCCGGCAAGGGGACGACGCGCGGGCGACCGTGCTGCTCCGCGAGAGCCTTGTCCTGGCGCGGGAGCTCGGGGCCAGGTGGAGCTACGCCTATACCTTCGAGGGGCTGGGAGGGGTCGCGAGCAACCGGGGGGAGATCGAGCGTGCCGCCCGCCTGTGGGGGGCGGCCGAGGCGCTACGCGAGGCCATCTCCGCGCCTGTCCCGGCGAATCTAGTTGCCTATCTCGACGGGCTGATCGCCGCCGCCCGCGCGCGGGTTGACGGGGCGACCTGGGCGGCGGCCTGGGCAGCGGGGCGGCTGCTACCGCTGGAGGAGGCGATCGCCGAGGCGCTGGAGGAGTCGACGTAGCGCCGGATCGTCGCCGTGCCTGGTTTGTCGCCGTGAAGCCGCTGCGGTGATGACCGCCCCCCACCCTTTGAGACGCGCTTTTCCCCTCGCACTTCTTGACAATGAGGTAGTTTCCCGCCGCGCATCGTGGTTGCTCGTGGTGTGCTGGTCGTTGATGGTAATATCCTGCCGCACGATAGCTATCGTACCGGGTTGTGCATTCTTGCTTGTGCGTGCCGGTGAGTGACGGAAGCATTCGGTAACCATTGCTGAAAGGGTGCAATCACGATGAGCGACACGATGCCCATCCGCCTCGGCTTGATCGGCTGCGGCAATATCAGCGCGCTCCACCTGCGGAGTATCGCGGCAATCCCAGACGTGGCGGTGACCGCGCTGGCCGATCTCAACGAGGAGAACATCGCGGCGGTACGGGAAGATTTCCCGTTCCTCTCCGCCGCGCGGACGTTCACCGATTACCGCGATCTGCTCGCGACCGACGTGGACGGCGTGATCATCATGACCCCGCATGGCCTCCATCATCAGCATATCGGCGACGCTCTGCGCGCGGGTAAGCATGTCCTGACCGAGAAGCCGTTCGTGATCCATCCGGAGCAGGCACGGGAATTGATCGCGCTGGCACGGGAGCGCGAACGAATCTTGATGGTGTCGTACCAGTTCGCGCGGATGTGGCCGTATCGCTATGCCCGCCAGCAGATCGCGGATGGCACCCTCGGCGAGGTCTTGTTCTATTCGAGCCAGATCACGCAGAACTGGGCGCGTGTCGGCGGCTGGCGGCGCTCACCGACGCTCGGCGAGGGGGGGATCCTGGTTGATACCGGGAGTCATTTTGTTGATCTGATGCTCTACCTCACCGGGATGCGCCCGGAGTCGGTCGCGGCCTTCGCGCAGCCGGACGCGGCGATGCCCCGCGAAGATCTGACCGTCGGGGGCGAGGAAACGGTCGATATGGTGACGGGCGCGATCCTCCGCTTCAACGGCGGTCGCGTCGCCACGCTGGGGGTTGTCGGGCGGGGGCCGACCCTCTGGAATATCACGATCATCGGCACCAAGGGGACGATCGAGATCACCGACCGCGACCAGATCCGCCACATCGGTTCGGACAACTACGAC
>DATCMP010000003.1:0-2915 GCA_036563365.1 Thermomicrobiales bacterium | reverse complement strand
CTTTCGAGAAGAGCCGTGGCAGGGTCACGAGCGCCCCACCAGCCCCCATGGTCGCCAGCAGGATCGGTTTCCAGCCGTCGGGGATTCGCTCGGTGCTGAGGGTACGCAGCGCTTGCCAGAGGGTGCGTACCATCACGGCGATCATCCCGAGGAAGAGGATCATCGCGAGCCCGATCATCGCGTACAGCAACGGGCTGACCTGAACCCGCCCGAAGACGATCAGGCGTGCCAGCACCGCGAAAAGGACGTAGAGGGCGACCGTCGCGATTGCGTGTGGCGCGATCGGTCCCCAGCGCTCGCTGATCCGCGCACGCAGCGTGGTCAGCCGCCTGGGGACGGGCTCTTCTGTGATCGCGATCGGCTCGATAAGGACGCGCTTCCGGCGTTTCTCCACCCCGACGGTCATCCTTCTCCCGCGCCTTTCTCGAGCGGTATCCCCGCCAGGAACTGGCGCAGGATCGGCACGGCTTGCGCGGTTGCCCGTGCTCGATGGCTAATCCGGTTCTTTTCCTCTAAGGTGAGTTCCGCCAACGTCAACCCGCGTTCGGGGATGAGGAAGAGGGAATCATACCCGAAGCCGCCGGTCCCGCGTGGCTCGGTGATCACCCGGCCCTCGAACGTCCCTTCGACGGTCTCGATCGCCCCGCCGGGCAACGCGATGGCGATGGCGCAGTGGAATCGCGCCGTGCGCGCCAGCTCGGGTACGCGCGCGAGTTCCGCGATCAGGCGTTGCCGGTTGGCTTCGTCGTTGGCTTCTTCGCCCGCATAACGGGCCGAGCGAACGCCGGGGGCACCATCCAGGCCATCGACCGCCAGGCCGGAATCATCCGCGAGCGCGGGGAGACCGCTCCCCTCGGCGGCGTGGCGAGCCTTGAGGATCGCGTTCTCCGCGAACGTTTCGCCCGTTTCGGGTGGCGCACTCAAACCGACCGCATCGAGGCCCAGGACACGTAACGGTAGCCCCGCCTCGGCCAGGAGACGCTCGAGCTCGATGACCTTCCCCGGATTCGCCGTCGCCAGTACCAGTGTATGCACCCGTCTCTCACCTGTTCCCGGTGCCCCGCTACGAATCGCCTTCGCGCCAGGGCGATTCCTTGGTTTGCCGCATGGCCTTACAGGGGCAAGCCGAAGAGCTTTTTCGTATTCGCGGTGGTCGCCTCGATGATCGCCTCGACTGGCACGCCACGCGCCGCCGCGATCGCCTCCGCCGTGAAGCGGAGGAAGGCCGGTTCATTGCGTTTCCCGCGTCGTGCCTGCGGCGCGAGGTAGGGACAATCCGTTTCCAACAGCAAGCGGTCGAGCGGGATCAGCCGCGCCAACTCGCGCTGATGCTCCGCTTTCGGGTAGCTGACCGGCCCGGTCAGGGAAATGTGCAGCCCGAGCCCGAGCGCCCGCTCCGCCACTTCCAGTGGCCCCGAGAATGAATGTAGCACCCCGTTGGTGCCCCCCTCCTCGGCGAGGGTCGCCACCGTCTCCGCTTCCGCCGCGCGACTGTGCACCACCACCGGCAGTCCGCAATCCCGCGCGAGCGCGAGTTGCGCGCGGAACGCGACGCGCTGTTGCTCGTGGGGGGCGTAGTCGCGATAGAAATCGAGCCCGATCTCGCCCAGCCCCACCACGCGGGGATGGCGCACCATTTCCCGTAATCGTTCGGCGACCCCCACACCCCACGCATGCGCCTCCTGCGGATGGAGGCCAAGCACCGCGTAGATCGCGGGCTGTGTCGTTGCGAGCGCCAGTGTCGTGACCCAACGCGCCTCGTTGAAGCCGACATTGATCAGCAAATCGATCCCGGCCGCTCGTGCTCGGTCGATCGTCGCCTGGCGGTCGACGTCGAAGGCGGTGTCATCCAGGTGTGCGTGTGAGTCGATCAGCATCTGGCGCATCCCCTCGGGCCGGTCATGCCGATCGAAGGTTGCTCCGATCCCATGCGTATTAACGCGCCGTACCCGCCTGATCGTTTCGCTCCCGGCACTACGGGCCTGAACTGGTGATGCTGCCGCTCGCTGGTCTGCGGCGCTGCTTTGCCCCTCTCGCCAGCAGTATTGGCAATTTTATCGCAATATGTACGCCCTCACATCGGTCGTGCGACCGATTCCGTGTCGATCTGTCACACGATAGCCGTGCAGAGCACCAACTCGTAGCCCTATTGACGCACCCCCTGCTGCCACACGCGCACGACCTCCTGTGTCGCCAACCCATCGCGTGCCATTTGGATGACCAGCGCCTCGACTGAAGGAAAGTTCTCTTCCGGGCGGAGCCATTCGAGGAAATGGAGCGCCAGTGGGCGGTCATAGAGGTCGCCGCTCCAGTCGAGTAAGTGCGCCTCCACCTGGCGCTCCCCATTGTCGAAGACCGGGCGTACGCCGACGGAGGTCATCGCCGCGTGCCCGACCACGACCCCCGGCACATCGACCACCGTGGCGTAAATCCCGAGTGTCGGGACGACCAGTTCGGCGTCGTGTTCGAGATTCGCCGTCGGGTAACCGATCGTCCGGCCGCGTTTGGCCCCGTGGACGACCGTCCCGGTGAGGGTGTAGGGCCGCCCCAGGAGTTTCGCCGCCAGCCCGACATTACCCGCGACGATATGCCGTCGGATGTTGGTGGCGCTGATCATCTCGGTTCCCTGCAACCGGATCCGTTCCATCGTGTGCGTCGTGTAGCCATGCTCGCGGCCAAGCTCGGTCAGGCGCTCCGGCGTGCCGCCTCGACGATAGCCGAGCGCGAAGTCGGCCCCGATCCATAATTCCCGTAGCGCCGTTGTGGCGACGAGTTGCGCGATGAACTCTTCCGCCGTTTGCCGCGAGAAATCGAGCGAGAAGGGGAGGACCGCGACCGCATCGACGCCGCTCGCCGCGAGTAGCGCCGTTTTCATCGGTGCCGTTGTCAGGCGCTGCGTCGGAGCCTCGGGGCGA
>DATCMP010000832.1:0-5498 GCA_036563365.1 Thermomicrobiales bacterium | reverse complement strand
CGTGAACTCGCGGCTGTAGGTTCGGCCAGGCATCGTTTCCCTCCTCCTTGTCCGGTGAGTCTATCGCACCGGGGAAGGTTGGCTTGCCTCGTGGTCTGGTGAGTGGGGTGCAGTCCAGTGCCGCCCTCGACGCGGCATCGGCGCATAAGGGCGGGCGGCCGCTGGCATGCGGACGAGACCTATGCCAAGGTGAATGGCACTCGGTGCGACCACTACCGGGCGATCGACCGGGAGGGCAACCTCGTCGAGTCGCTGTTGAGCGAGCGGCGCGACACGGCCGCGGCCCAGGGGGGCAACATTTCGGCCCGATCGTGGTGCACATCCTGGCCACGAGCGGTCGCAGAATCTACCAAAAAACTACCATGCCATTTGCCCGCCAGCCGCGATGGCGGTGAGGACTTTGCATTCATACGGGGAGGGTTCGAGGTCGACGAGCCCCCGATGGGCTCGAGGCGTGGTGGGAATGGTAGGGTTGTGGTAGGTTAAGAATGTGATGGATCCGGGCGCGTCGGCAGGCCGGGCCACCGGCTTTCAGGTCGGCACTGACACCGGGGAATAGCCGCCGCGTGCGACGCGGTCCATACGCATCGAACGGGGGCTTCGGGGAGCTACGGGGAGGGTGGATGCCGATTCTCATCGTCGGGGTGAACCACGAGAGCGCGCCGCTCGCGCTCCGCGAACGCCTGGCAATTCCGGCCGGATTATTACCGCTGGCGCTGTCGCGCGTGCGAGAGCAACTGAGCAGCGGATTCCTGCTCGCCACCTGTAATCGCACCGAATTGATTACGAGCGCCGTTGATCAACCCGCAATGGCGGCGAGCTTTCTCGCCGACCTGTGCGGTCTGCCCCTGGCAGAGTTGCTGCCGTATCTGCGGATCAGCGCCGACGCCGACGCCGTTACGCGCATCTTTCGGGTCGTCGCGGGGCTCGACTCGCTGATCGTCGGTGAAGACCAGATCATCGCCCAGTTCAAGGCGGCGCTTGATGCGGCGACCGGCGGCGATACGCTCGATGCCACGCTGCACCGGCTCGGCCACGCGGCCCTCGCGGCAGGCAAGCGCGTACGCAACGAGACAGCTATCGGCCAGGGGAATCTATCGGTCGTCTCGATGGCGTTGCGCGAGGCGGGCGTACAGCTCGGCGGCCTGGGTAACCGCTCGATCCTGATCGCGGGGGCGGGCGAAACCGGCGAACTGGCCCTCAAACATCTGGTGAAAGATCCGCGTAACCGCCCCTCGCGCATTGTTCTGACCAACCGCACCCTCGAGCGTGCCCAGACGCTCGCGGAGCAGCATGGCGCAATCGCGCTGCCGTGGTCGGAGCGCGGCGCGGCCCTCGTGGCTGCGGATCTGGTGATCGGTTGTACCGCTTCGCCAGTGCCGGTTTTCGATCGGCGAATCGTGGCCAACGCACTGGCCGCGCGTCCGGAGCGCCCGCTCCTCTGCTACGATCTGGCGGTGCCGCGCGACTTCGCCCCGACCGTCACCGCCGTCGCGGGCGTCACCCTGCGGGATGTGGACGCGCTGGCCGCGAGTGGCGCGGCGGCGCGGCGGCAACGCAACGCGGCCGTCGGCGCCGCCGAGACGATCGTCTCGGCCGAAACCGAGCGCTTTATGTCCTGGTGGCGCGGACGGATCGTGGCCCCCGCCGTCAGCGCACTCCGCGATCACGCCAGCGCGATCCGCGAGGCGGAAGTCGCGCGGGCACTCTCGCGCATGCCGGAACTCTCCGCACGCGAGGAGGCGGTCGTCCGCGACCTCGCCGCGGCGATCGTCAATAAACTCTTACACCGCCCCGTCACCACGCTGAAGACCGCGCCCCAAGGGGTCACAATGGCGCGGGTGGTCGAAGATCTCTTCGGGCTGGTCACGCCGCCCGACGATCGTTTGCCGGTCGCGCCGCCGCAGCAACGACAACTCGCCGTCGCCGATTAACCGAGGAGATAGTCATGCCGAACGCCGTCGAGCCGGGACTCTTCATGCGCGCCGCGCGGCGCGAACAGACCGAGCGCACGCCGATCTGGTTCATGCGCCAGGCCGGGCGGATCCTGCCGGAGTACCGGGCGCTCCGCGAACGCTGGAGCCTGATCGAGATCTGCCGCCAGCCGGAGCTCTGCGCCGAGGTGACCTTGCAACCGGTGCGACGGATGCCGGTCGATGCGGCGGTAATGTTCGCCGACATCATGCTGCCGCTGATCGGCGTCGGGATCGAACTCGATCTGGTCGATAACGTCGGCCCGGTGATCCGCCACCCGATCCGCGATCGGGCCGGGGTGGAGGCGCTGCGCCCGATCGTGCCGGAGGAGGATGTGCCGTTTGTGATGGAGACGGCGCGGATCCTCAAGCGCGAGTTGGGCGGCAAGACCGCCGTCCTCGGCTTTTCCGGCGCGCCGTTCACCCTCGCCTCCTACCTGATCGAGGGAAAGCCGACCCGCGACTACGCCCTCGTCAAGGCGATGATGTACGGCGAACCGGAACTCTGGCACGCGCTGATGGAGCGCCTGACGTCGATCATGATCGACTACCTGCTCGCCAAGGTTGACGCCGGGGTCGATGCCCTGCAACTCTTCGATTCGTGGGTCGGCGCGCTCTCGCCGCACGATTACGAACGGTACGTCCGTCCCTACAGCCAGCGAATCTTCGCCGCGCTCGCGCCGACCGGTCTGCCGTTCATCCACTTCGGCACCAACACCGCCACCTTGCTCGACCAGATGAAGGACGATGGCGGCTCGACCATCGGGGTTGACTGGCGGATACCGCTGGATCTGGCCTGGGAGCGGATCGGTCACGAGCGGGGTATCCAGGGCAATCTCGACCCAACCCTGCTCCTCGCGCCGCCCGCCGTCCTCGAAGCGGGCGCGTCCGACGTACTGCGCCGCGCCGCCGGTCGTCCCGGCCACATCTTCAACCTCGGGCATGGGCTGATGCCGCAGACACCGCTCGACAATGTCATCCGTCTGGTCGATTTCGTCCACGAACACAGCGCCGTGCCATTGGCGGAGGCGGCCCGATGATCGCAGCGGTCGCACGCGGCACGATCACGATCGGGACGCGCGGTAGCAAGCTGGCGCTCGTGCAGACGGAGTTGGTGCGCGCAGCCCTCCTCGCCCATTATCCCGATCTGACGGTGGAGGTCGAGCGGATCACGACGCGCGGCGACGTGATCCTCGATCGCTCGATCGCCAGCGCCGCACTCGACGACAAAGGGCTGTTCGTTGCCGAGATCGAAGCCGCGCTACGCGATCGCCGGATCGATCTCGCTGTCCACAGCGCCAAGGATCTCCCGTCCACCTTGCCCACCGACATGACCGTCGCCGCCTGGACCACCCGCGCCGATCCGCGCGACGTACTGGTGTCGCGCGTCGGCCCACTCGCCGATCTACCACACGGCGCCCGCATCGGCACCAGCAGCCCACGTCGGGCCTGTCAGCTCCGAGCGCTACGACCGGATCTACTGATCAGCGACATCCGTGGCAACGTCGATACCCGTCTCCGCAAGCTCGCGGAGGGCAACTACGACGCGATCGTCCTCGCCGCCGCCGGGCTCGATCGCCTCGGCCTCAGCACCGTCATCACCGCACCGTTCGAGCCGAACGAGATGCTGCCGGCGGTTGGTCAGGGCGTGCTGGCAATCGAGACCCGCGCCGATGACCCGTTCATGGCGCAACTGCTGGCCCCACTCGCCGATCCGGCCACCACCCAGGCAGTACGCGCGGAGCGTGCCTTCTTGGCGGCGGTCGAGGGCGGTTGCTCTGCCGCAGTCGCGGCCTATGCCGTCGCGCTCGATGGTGGTGGCCTGTCACTCAGCGGGCTGATCGGCGGGATTGATGGTCAACTCGTGCGCGGCGAACGTTTTGGGAACGCCGTCGATGCCGAGCAACTCGGCACAACCCTCGCGGCGGAACTGCTGGCACGTGGTGGTGCCGCTCTGTTACACACGCCGGTGGATTCTTCCGGTGCCTGATCAAGTTCAGCCGCTCGTCGGTCGGCGGATCGTCGTCACCCGTGCGGGCGAGGCCGGGCAGCGTCTCGCCGCGCAACTCCGTGACCTCGGGGCGGTGCCGATCGTTTGCCCGGCGATCACCATCAGACCGCCGCACGATCTCGCGCCCTTCGATGCCACTCTCACAGCGTTGGAAACATACGACTGGCTCGTCTGTACCAGCGTCAATGCGGTCACCGCACTCCTCGATCGCTTACCGACCGCGCGTGGCGGTCTGCGCCGACCGCGCCACGTTCGGATCGGCGCGGTCGGCAACGCGACCGCAGCAGCCCTTCGCGCGGCGGGCTGGGAGCCGGATTGTGTGCCGACGACGCAGACCGCCGCAGCCCTGGCGGATGCTCTCGGCGATGTTGCCGGTCAGCGTATCCTCTTCCCAGCCTCAGAGCTCGCCCGACCTGACCTCACAGAAACGTTGCGCCCTCGCGGCGCGATCGTGACCGTCGTCACCGCCTATCGCACCATCGCCGCGCCGCCGGTGCAGACCGACGCACTCAAGGCGCAACTCCACACCGGCGCGATCGATGCCGTCACCTTCACCAGTCCCTCGACCGTGCGCGGTTTCCTTCCTCTATTGGCGGGTGTGCTACCGAACACGCAGCGCCCCGCGATCATCTGTATTGGACCAGTCACGGCGGCGGCGGCGCGCGATGCGGGGCTATTGGTAGCGGCGACCGCAGCTGCCCACTCCACGGTAGGGTTGCTCGGCGCACTCTGCGATCACTTCAATGCCGATGACCGAGCAAAAGTCAGCGTTGCAAACACGAACAAAGGAGCACAATCATGCTCGATCTGACGACAAACACCGCCACAAGATATCAAGGCCCACGCCCGCGCCGCCTGCGGCGTAACCCGACCTTACGCCGGATGGTGCGCGAAACCGATCTCCGGGCCAGCGATTTCATCCACCCACTCTTCATCACCGCCGAACACGATGTCGAGCGCCCGATCGGCGCGATCCCCGGCCACGCCCAACTCTCGGTCGATCGCCTCGATGCGGTGGTCGACGAACTCGTCGCCCTTGGTATCCCAGCGGTCCTGCTCTTCGGTATCCCCGCGACGAAAGATGCACGGGGCAGCGCCGGATGGGATCCCGCAGGGCCGGTGCCGCGGGCAATCGCAGCGCTAAAAGCCCGCCAGCCCGCCCTCGTCGTGATCGCCGATGTCTGCCTCTGCGAGTACACCGACCACGGGCATTGCGGCGTCCTCGACGACGCGACCGGCGCGGTCCTCAACGATGAGACGTTGCCGCTGCTCGCTCGCGCGGCGGTCGCCTACGCCGACGCCGGTGCTGACATCGTCGCCCCGAGCGCGATGATGGATGGGCAGGTCGCGGCGATCTGCGCCGCACTCGACGCCGCCGGTCATCACGAGGTGTCGGTCCTGGCTTACGCTGCTAAGTTCGCTTCGGCGTTCTACGGGCCGTTCCGCGAGGCGGCGGGCTCGACCCCGTCGTTCGGCGATCGTCGCGCCTACCAGATGGACCCGGCCAATGGTCG
>DATCMP010000831.1:0-8401 GCA_036563365.1 Thermomicrobiales bacterium | reverse complement strand
GGTCGTGAGAGGGCGCTGTCAGTATGTAGGCTCCTAATTGGCAGCGAATCTTCTCACGACCCACGACTCACGACTCACGACTCCTCCCCTGGAGGAATCCCTATGAGCAACACCTTCGGCCATCTCTTCCGCGTGACGACTTGGGGCGAATCGCATGGCGGGGCGATCGGCGCGGTGGTCGATGGCTGCCCGCCGCTGCTGGCCCTCTCGGAGGCCGACATCCAGCCGGAACTCGACCGCCGTGCGCCGGGACAGAGCCATCTGGTGACGCAGCGGAAAGAGTCGGACACGGTGCGCCTGCTCAGCGGCGTCTTCGACGGGCAGACCCTCGGCACGCCGATCAGTATGCTCATCCCAAACCAGGATCAACGATCGGGCGACTACAGCGAGATCGCCGAGAAATACCGGCCGAGCCACGCCGACTACACCTATGATGCCAAGTTTGGCACGCGCGATTATCGCGGGGGCGGGCGCACCAGCGCCCGCGAGACCGCCGGACGCGTCGCGGCGGGCGCGATCGCCAAGAAGCTGCTGCGCGAGCGGTACGGCGTGGAGGTCATCGCCTGGGTGGCGAAAGTCGGCACGATCGCGGTCGAGCGCGACCCGGAGACGGTGACACAGGGCGAAGTCGAGCGCACGCCGATCCGCTGCCCCGACCCCGAAACCGCCGCCCGGATGATCGCGCTGGTCGAGGCGACGCGCAAGGCGGGCAACTCGATCGGCGGCGTGATCGCCTGCGCGGTGCGCGGCTGCCCACCCGGCTGGGGCGAACCGGTCTTCGATCGTCTGGAAGCCGATCTGGCGAAGGGGATGCTCAGCCTCCCCGCGACGAAAGGGTTCGAGATCGGCTCCGGCTTCGCGGGCACCGAGATGACCGGCACCGAGCACAACGACGAGTTTTACATCGACGGCGAGCGCGTGCGGACGCGCACCAACCGCAGCGGCGGCGTACAGGGCGGGATCAGCAACGGCGAGACGATCTACTTTCGCGTCGCCTTTAAGCCGACCGCCACGATCATGCACGAGCAGCAGACCGTCAACCGCAGCGGCGAAGAGACCACGCTGAAAGGCCGCGGACGCCACGACCCCTGCGTCGTCCCGCGCGCCGTGCCGGTGGTCGAAGCGATGGCCGCGCTCGTCCTCGCCGATCACGCCCTGCGTCAGGAGGCGTTAATGGCGGGGCGGGGCGTGGCAGTACCGCAGCATGTCGTCGCGGATTAGCGCAACACGCGCCGCGCCGGGCGACGATCCTAGCGCGGCGCGGGATCGCGGCGCACGATCCGCCCTCGGGAGCGGTCGAAACGCGACAATTCGACCATGACCGTATCGCCCGCATGAGGGCGGACATGCAATGCTCGCAATTTCCCCGAGAGAGGTACCGTAACCAATCGCCCATCACCGAGGCGCACCGTGAACATGGCGTTCGGGTGCGCTTCGATGATCACGCCGCGCTGCGATAGTTCTACCATAGGCGTTCCTCCTTGCCGCAGATATACCCGGATACCAACTATTCGTTGGGGTATCAGCGACGCAACACCAACTGCGCGATCACCGGGCGGTGGTCGGAGTAGCCATCCCACGGGCCGACCTGCGCGTTGATCGCGCGCCAGTGGGGCGAGTGCCAGACGAAGTCGATGCGGATCAACCATTGTGGCAGCGTCACGTCGCCGAACCGAAAACGCTTGCTGCCGGAGAAGTCGGAGCCGGGATAGGTGTGGCCGAAGCCACGCCCCGCCTCGCGGAACGAATCGGTCCAAGCGGTCGCCAGCATCCGATAGGCGTCGTTCTGGTCGGTCGTGTTGCTGTCACCGGGATAGAGCAATGGGCCGGGATGGATCTGGGCGAACGCAACGAGCGTTTGCGCCTGGCGGTAGCGTTCGCGGATCGACCAGCGCACCGTCTCCGGATCGGTCGGCCCGGTCGCATACGGGTGGGCGTTGACGACGAGGACGTTGGTATCGGCGAAGGTCACGGCGAACACCTGCGGCTGCCCCACCCACGTTCCCGGCAGCGTCTCGCCGGTCGCGCGCATCGGCAGGCGGCTGATCGCCCCCATCCCAAAAACCTGCGCCTGTGGATCGAGAACTTGATACGGATAGTCGGTCGACAAGTCGCGCGCGATCTCGGCAGCGACGGTGGGTGACAACTCTTGGAGCGTGACGAGATCGGCTCCCGACTGACGGATCGTCGCGACGACACACTCCGGGCAGTCATTAAACCCGAGGACGTTATAGGTCATCACCGTCAGCACCGGCCCATCGACCCGCGGGGCCTGACGCGGTAACCAGGAGCCACCGTAGAGGAAGAGGAAAAGTGCCACCCCAGCGACGAAACCAACCCAGAGCGCCCGCTGCCGCACCACCAGCGCGCCGAGCGCGAGCGGCACCAGCGGCACGAACAGGTAGAGGGCCAGCGCATTAATGACGAAGAGCCACCACCAGCGGTCGCCGAGTACACGGTTGGCAACGAACCACGCGCCGAGCCCGACAAGATAGAGCCAGGCCAACGCGAGGAACAGCGCACGCAACCACAGACGCAAGGATTAATCCTGCCGCGATGCGTATTCGGCGGCATCGAGCGCGAAATATTCCAGTCCGTAACCGTAATATTGCCCGCGCCCCTGGTGTCGCAAGCCGGCCTTGACGAGAACCCGCTGCGAGGCGACGTTTTCCGGGAAGGTGACGCCGACGATGCGCGCCAGGCCGAGGGTCACGAAGCCATATTCGAGCGCACCATGCGCCAGCTCGGTCGCATACCCGCGCCCCCAAGTTTCCCGGCCGAGATGATAGCCGACTTCGATCTCCGGCCCACCATCGAGCGGCCCGAGCCCTATCGAGCCGCTCGGCACGCCGGTCGCCTTCGCGACCGCCGCCCACATCCCCAATCCGCCCGTAGCAGCGGCATTGCGCGCGGCGATCCGCGCCAGCCATTCGCGACTATCATCGAGGGTGAGGTGGGTGCGGCTATTACCGAGATAGCGCGTCACCTCCGGGTCGCGGTAGATGGCGAAGACAGCTTCCGCCTCGTCGGCCGCCCAGGGGCGCACGAGCAGACGCGCGGTCTCGAAAATCATCCAGCCTCCGTTTGATCGTCGTTCACAAATCATGCGCGCTGTGCTAGCCGGATTGTAGCCGACGGCACGCCCGCTCGCCCGAAACCGACCGAGCGGTGCAAGGAAGAGGGTACAGCAACGCCGGGCACAATACCTATGGGAGAGCCGTAGCCACGCCGCCGCATTCGCCGCATACACGTCGGACCTGTCGGACACGCTTTCAGCGCAGCCAACCAGTAACAGCGGCAAGATTATGCGATACTGCTCTGTCAGGGGTGGGGAAAATGGCGCGCCGCGGGAACCGCGCGCCACAAAGGAGCAACAGCTATGGGGAAAGTCGTCGCAGAGTTGCCGGTAGCGGCACCGCGTCAGGCGGGCGTCGCCGCGCCGGGGATCGGGGAAACGCTGGTCGAAGACTCGCCTACGGCGATCCGACGATTGGTCGCGCGCCTCGCCTGGCCGTCGATCGTCGAAAATATGCTCCAGAGTATCTTCAGCATCCTCATGGTGATGATGGTCGCGCGACTCGGCTCGGCGTCGATCGCCGGTGTCGGGGCGTCCAACAGCCTGATCCAGGTCGCGATGGCCGGCTTCTTCGCCCTCAGCATGGGGACGACCGTTCTGGTGGCGCACGCCACCGGCGCGCGCAACGGCGAAGCGGCCAGCCGTGCGGCCAAGCAATCCCTTGTCCTCGGCCTGATCATCGGCACCTTCATCAGCGCCCTCGGCGTCATCTTCGCGCCGCAGGCGATCGCAATGCTCGGCGCGCAGGCGGATGTGATCGCGGCCGGTTCCAGCTATCTCCGGGCGTTCGCGCTCGGCGGCATCTTCATCGTCACCACCTTCGTCGCTGGGGGCGTCCTGCGCGGCTCGGGCGATGCCCGCACCCCCATGCTGGTGACGTTGATCACCCTCGTCGTCAGCCTCGCGGTCGCCTACCCCCTGATCTTCGGCAAGTTTGGCTTCCCCAACCTCGGCGTCCTCGGTGCCGGACTGGCGACGACAGCGGCGCGCGGGATCGGCTGCGTCGTCCTCGTCGCCCTGCTCTTCCGACCGGGCAGCACGATCAACTTGCGCGGCGGGCACGACTGGCGACCGGCGCTCGAACCGTTCCGCCGCCTCCTCAACATCGGGCTCCCCTCGATGTTCGAGTCCCTGTTTCGCGCCGGGGGGATGCTGATCTTCAGCGTGATCGTCTTCCGGCTCGGCACGCAAGTCGCGGCGGCACAGCAGGTCGCGCAGCAGATCGCCTTCTTCTCGATGATGCCCGGCTTCGGCTTCTCGATGGCCGCGATGACCCTCGTAGGGCAGAGCCTCGGCGCGAACAACCCGCTCCGCGCCAGCCGGGCCTCGTGGTTCGCGACCCGCTCCTGCCTCGCCTGGATGGGCTCGATGGGCCTCGTCTTCTTCTTCGGTGGACCGTGGATCATGACCCTGTTCAGCGATGACCCGGAGATCATCGCGCAAGGCGCGGCCGCGCTGAAGGTGATCGCTTTTGCCCAGCCCGGCCAGGCGTTCGGGATCGTCTTTGCCGGCAGCCTGCGCGGCGCTGGCGACACGCAATACCCGATGTTCACCACCGCCGCGGCGATGTGGTTCGTCCGCCTGCCGGTCGCCTGGCTCTTCGGCATCGTCCTCGGCTTCGGCCTCGTTGGCGTCTACGCCGGTTGGGTGGTCGACACGGTCGTCCTCGCCTCGCTCAACTGGGCGCGGTATCGCACCGGGCGCTGGCAGAAGCGCCGGGTATCGGTCGGCTAAAAAGTCCGTAGTCCGCGGTCCGTAGTCCGAAGTATCGGTCGATTTCCGGCACCGGGCCTTGGCTGCTGTGCCCAACTGCTACCGGACTACGGACTACGGACCGCGGACTACGAACTGAATCAAAAGGAGCCCCATGAACCCACAGATCACCCGCCCGGAAGCGGACGAGTATGGCTCGTATTACACCGGCTATGTCAGTCGCGTGCCGGATGGCGATGTTTTGGCGCTGCTGGGAGCGCAGCAGGCCGAACTAGCGGGGCTGCTGGGCGTGCTCGCGGAGGAGCAATCCAACTCATCCTTCGCCGCAGGGGAGTGGACGATCAAAGAGGTCGTCGGCCACCTCAACGACGCCGAGCGTGTGTTTAGCTATCGCGCGATCTGTTTCGCCCGCGGCGAACGCGCGGCATTGCCGAGCTTCGACCAGGACGACTACGTGCAGGCGGCAAACTTCGACGCCTCGACCCTGGCCGATCTCCTGGAAGAATGGACACTCCTGCGCCGCGCGAATCTCCTCGCCTTCCGCCAGCTTACGTCCGAGACAAGCCAGCGACGCGGCATGGCGAGCGGCGTCGAGGTATCGGTCCGCGCGCTCGTCTTCATCCTCGCGGGCCATCTCAACTATCACCTTGAAGATCTGCGCGAGAAGTACCTCCCGGCAATCGCGGCGGGCACGAGCTCGTAGTTTAGACCTGCGCCACAACGCCTAGCAGTCATGTAGCGCCGACCGGAGACGATTCCCGCCGACGCTACTGTACATTTGACGCCCCCGATCGCACGGCGTAGTATCCCACCCACGTTTCGCACAGCTCGATTGCAGCCCCGCCTTATTGATCGCCCATCAGTAAAGGAGTGACCGTGACCGAGGTCGCCAACAAAGGCTTTCACCCATTTCTCGAAACCGATCACCCGCACATCTTCATCGACTCGTGCATGCAGGCGTGGCCCGATGCCGACTACGCCAACGCGCACCGCCACGGCGTCACGGCCTACGCCGCGACCGCCTGGGACCCGCACGCGAACGCCGAGCGCGCCCTGGACGAAGGGATGTTCTGGCACCTGATCGCGCGCAAATATCCCAACACACTCGTTGTCGAGCGTGCGGACGATATCCGGCGGGCCAAGCGCGAGGGCAAAGCGGCGTTCATCATCGCGGCGCAGGGCGGCGACTTCATCGGCAATCGGCTGGGGCGGATCGAGGCGTTCTATCGCCTCGGCCTGCGGATGATGCTGCCGACCTACAACCGCACCAACGGGATCTGCGACGGCTGCCTCGATCGCACCGATAGCGGCCTGACCCGCTTCGGCGAGTTGGTCGTGGCCGAGAGCAACCGCGTCGGACTGCTGCTCGACTGCACCCACATCGGTCGCCGTGCCAGCCTCGAGATCATCGAGCGGAGCAGCGTCCCGGTCGTCTTCAGCCACTCGAACGCCAAGGCGCTCGTGGACAACCCACGCAATATCGACGATGAGCAGATCCGCGCCTGTGCCGAACGCGGCGGCGTGATCGGCCTCGCACCCTGGGGACCGCTGGTCCTCAAAGCGGGCAGGGTCGTCCAGCCGCCGCTCGATGACTTCATCGACCACATCGATTATGTGGCGCAAGTGACCGGTTCCGCCGAACATATCGGCATCGGCACCGACATGAGCCTCGGCACCTACCCCGACCATGAGCACGATCCGTGGGGCGAACCGGCCTGGCCCCCGGTTGCCGACACCTACGGCAAGCTGATCAGCGCCGATGTCCGCTCGCCGCTGCGCGCCCTCGACGGCTTCAGCAACTACACCCACGTCACGAACCTGATCGACCGCCTCGGCGCGCGCGGCTACAGCGACGCCGACATCGGCAAGATCCTCGGCGGGAATTATCTGCGGGTCTTCGCGCAAGTCTGGAAGTGACGGGGGACGATTCACCGCGGGGAGAATCTGCGTATTGTAGGGAGTGAGATTCGATGGCAGGCACCAGAGCCGGGCACCTGACCGTGGCGATCCCGTTCGACGCGCAGTCGTTTAATGAGGTTTATCGCAACTACACCGGCGCGGGTGGCTACTTCGCGGCGAACAATATCTACAGTCGCCTCGTCGTCCTCGATGTCTTCGAGAGCGGCGAGATCGCCCCTGACTTGGCGGAACGTTGGGACATCCTCGATGGCGGCGGGCGCTATATCTTCCACCTTAATCGCGCGGCCACCTGGCATGACGGCGTGCCGGTCACCGCGCACGATGTCGCCTACACCTACGGCGAGGTGCTGGCGCACGGCTATCACGGGTTGTCCTGGCTGCAAGACATCGCCAGTATTCGCGCGCTCGATGACCACACCGTCGAATGCACACTGAAAGCACCGAACGCCGCCTTCCTGGCGCAGCTCGGCGCGTTCGTCTTCACCCATATCCTGCCCAAACATCTCTACGCGGGGACCGATTGGGCGACCAATCCGCACAACCTCCAGCCGGTCGGCAGCGGGCCATTCAAGTTCGCCGAATGGGTCAAGGGCGAGCGGATCGAGCTCGTCGCCAACAATGACTACTGGGGTGAAGGGCCATACGTCGAGCGGTTAACCTATCGAATCGTCCCAAGCCATGCGGATGCCCTGGCGATGTTAGAGCGTGGCGAGGTTCACTTCTGCGTGCAAGATGTCCCCTGCCAGGAAGTGACCGCCTGGCGCGAAAAGCCGGGGGTCGGGGTGATGTTCCACCCCGGCAACGCGATCGCCTTCATGGCCTTCAACTGGACCCGCCCGCTCTGGCAGGATCACCGCGTGCGCGAGGCTCTGGCGCGGGCGATCGATCGCGCCCCGATCGGCGCGGGGGTCTGCCCCTTGGCCCGCACGCCGCATCACTACTATCTCGAAGGGGTCGCGTGGGCGTTCAATCCCGACGCCAGCGCACCAGAGTACAACCCCGCCGCCGCCGAACGCCTGCTGGGCGAAGCAGGCTACCCGCGCGATGCCGCTGGCGTACGCCTGCGCGTCGGCCTCGCCTATCGCTCGCTCTACGCCCACTATGGCGTCGCGGCGCGGATCATGGCGGAGCAACTGGCGCGGATCGGCGTGGTCGCGACGGTCGAAGCGGTCGATCCATTCGACTGGAAAACGCGCTTCCAGGATAACGCCGACTTCGACCTGATCCTCGACAGCGGCGACATCGGCCCCGACCCGCAACTGATGGCGAGTTTCCTGACCTCCGATGGCCCGCGCAACGCGATGCGTTACCACAACGCGGCGGTCGATCGCGCCTTCGCGGCGGGCCGGGCCGCGACCGAGCGCACCGAGCGCGGCGCACAGTACCGCGCCCTGCAAGCCGAACTCGCCAAGGACATTGCCCGCGTCCCGTTCATGCAGCATGGCGAACACCTCCCCTACCGCACCGAATATACCGGCTGGTCCTGGTCCGACGGTGTGATCGGCACGGTGCCGTTCTGGTATCACGGCAAGGTGCGGCGGGCGGAATAGTCGCACGGCCAAGCGCTTACGTTGCGCCATTGCCACAGCGGCCTTCCGGGAAGGATCGAGCGGTTATACTTGCCAGAGGGAGCAATCGACGGATTGCCGCTACGCAGCGATATAACGCCCCGATTCTTCGCGGAAGGCCACT
>DATCMP010000830.1:0-4022 GCA_036563365.1 Thermomicrobiales bacterium | reverse complement strand
TGAAGCCGCGCCTCGTGGGCGCTCACGCGCCACAAAGCCTCCCTGCGGAGGCTAGGGTTACGAGCCGGTCTTGCCACAATATTATGCAGTGTCCCGCCAATAGGCCCAGCCCGCGAAGGCGGGCTTCGTGGCCCGCAGGCCCAGCAGGCGCGGCTTCAGCCGCCAGCCTACCCGCGTTGTCATGCGCCACACTCACATATCTGTCCGTAAGCCTACACCTATCACCCCAGCGCGAAAGGAGCACCGTGACCAGCATCACTAACGCCAAAACCTATGGCGGTCAGACGAATACTGCGCCGCTGCGCCGCGTCCTCGTTTATCCACCGATCGCCCCGGATCCGTCGGTATCCTGGGAAGCGTTCGGCTATCTCCGACCCCTGAACCACGAGCAGGCGGTCGCGGAGCACGCCGCGTTCCGACAGATACTCAACGATGCGGGAATCGAGATCATCAGCGGCGAACTGGACGACGCGGCGTTGCAGGACGGCATCTTCCCCTACGATCCCGGCATCACCACCGATGCCGGGGTGATCCTCGGCTGGCCGGGGAAGCCGCTCCGCGAGGGCGAAGTCGCCGCGCTGGAGGCGACCCTCAACGAGATCGGCATCCCGATCGCCGGGCGGATCACACCCCCCGGCACGTTCGATGGTGGCGATTCATTCTGGCTCGACGAGCGCACCCTGTCCGTCGGGCACGGCTACCGCACCAACGCCGAAGGGATCCGCCAACTCACCGCGATCCTGAGCGAGCAGGGGATTGCGGTGGTCGTCGTGCCGCTGCCGCACTGGCACGGTCCGGCGGAATGCTTGCACCTGCTCTCACTGATCAGCCCGCTCGATGAACGCCTGGCGGCGGTCTACCGGCCACTCCTGCCCGTCCCCTTCCTCCAAGAGTTGGCAGCGCGCGGCTGGGAGCTGATCGACGTACCCGACGAGGAATTTGCGTCGCAAGGGCCAAATATCCTGGCGCTCGGCCCACGCCGCTGCGTCATCCTGAAGGAGAACGCGGAGACGATCCGCCGCCTCCGTGCGACTGGCTGCGAGGTGATCACCTACACCGGCGACGAGATCTCGCACAACCGCACCGGCG
Source organism: Thermomicrobiales bacterium (assembly GCA_036563365.1). Classification (GTDB taxonomy): domain Bacteria; phylum Chloroflexota; class Chloroflexia; order Thermomicrobiales; family CADCWN01; genus CADCWN01. The sequence continues at coordinate 2,933 of DATCMP010000830.1, read as the reverse complement.
GGCCAACCTGCCTGACCCGCCCACTGCTGCGCGGCTAGCGCGAAAACTACGCGCCTTCTCGACAAGAGGTAGCCTAGAAAGGAGCGTCGATGACCCATCAACTTGCGCGCTACGACCTCGTCATCACCGGTGGCGAGGTGCTCGATCCGGCGGCGGGGATCAACGGCCAATTCGATGTCGCCATCGCCGGGGGCAAGATCGCGGCGATCGAGCCATCGATCGACCCGACCCGCGCCGATCGGACGATCGACGCCAGCGGCCAGATCGTCACCCCCGGCCTGGTCGATCTGCACACCCACATCTACTGGGGCGTCACCTACTGGGGGATCGAGGCCGACCCGGTCGCGGCGCGCACCGGCGTCACCACCTGGCTCGATGTCGGCAGTGCCGGGGCGTACACATTCCCTGGCTTCCGCCGTTATATCGCCGAGCCGAATCGTGTGCGGACCTTCTGCCTGCTCAACCTCTCCTCGATCGGCCTGGTCGCGCCGAGTTGGGAGTTCCAAAATCCAAACCATTGGGATGTCGATCTGGCCGAGAAGATCGTCAACGACAATCGCGACATCATCCTCGGCATCAAGGCACGGATCGATCCCAGCACGACGCGCGGCGTAGGGATCGCCCCGCTCGACCGGGCGCGCGAACTCGCCGACCGGGTCAAGCTGCCATTGATGATCCACTTCGGCGACGGGTCTCCCACGCTCGATGAGATCCTAGCGCGGACTCGTCCGGGCGATATCCTCACCCACTGCTTCCGGGGTGGCGACAACGCGGTGGCAAAGCCCGGCGAACCGGTTCGCCCCGACATTAAGCGTCTACACGACGCCGGACTCATCCTCGACATCGGCCACGGCACCGGCTCGTTCAGCTACGCGACCACCGAAGCGGCGCTGGCCGACGGCTTCATGCCGGACGTGATCAGCAGCGACATCCACCAACTCGCGGTGCAAGGGCCGATGTTCGATCTACCCGTCACCCTCTCGAAATTCCTCAATCTGGGGATGTCGCTCTCCGACGTGATCGCGCGCGCCACCGGTCGCGCCGCCGCCGCGATGAACCGCCCGGACCTCGGCACGATCAAGCCCGGCAGCGCCGCCGATGTCGCCCTGTTCCGCATCGAGGAAGGCGACTACACCTTCTACGACATCCAGATGGAGTCGCGTAAGGGAACCAAACTGCTCGTCAACACCCTCACCCTGCTCGACGGCGAAGAGCTGCCTCGACTCCCCGAGAAAGAGCGGATGGTCTGGGCAAATCTCCCGCCGCAGCAGGAAGGGAAGCAGCGGAGGCCCGAGCAAGGGTAGGAGATGACGGCGGGTTTCGCAGGCGTTTGAAGTCAATCCTATAGACTTGTGCGCCATGAAACCCGTCGTTATGGTCAGGTTGGTAGCATTTATTCCCGTCTGGTTCGGCACGAAATCCCAACGAGGGATTTTACAGGAGGTGACGATGCAGGCAGCGGATATTCCGCGTGCGGTCGCTGCCGCACGGTCGACCGCCTCGGCGCTTGGCCTGAGAGTCGATGACGCGGTCGTCCTTCAGGCTTCGAACCGGCTCGCGGTGCGCCTCCTGCCGTGTAATGTTCTTGCGCGGGTTGCGTACGTGGGGCATCAGACAATCGCGGAGTTCGAAATTGCGGTTGCTCAGCGACTCGCTGAAACCGATAGCCCGGTGGCTGCGCTTGAGCCGCGCGTGGAGCCGCGCGCCTACGTACATGACGGCTTCGTGATCACGCTGTGGATCTACTACGAGCCTGCACCGCAGCAAGACGTCGCGCCAGCCGAGTTCGCGCAAGCGCTCGTGCGGCTGCATGCAGGCATGCGGCAGATCGATATAGCCGCGCCGCACTTCACGGATCGTGTCGCCGAAGCGCAGCGACTGGTTGGCGACCGCGCCCGCACCCCGGAGCTCATCGAAACCGACCGGGAGATCCTCGGCAAGACGCTGCGAGGTCTGAGGCGCACGATCGGCGATCGTGGCACCGCCGAGCAGCTGCTGCATGGCGAGCCGCACCCCGGTAACTTGCTCAAGACAAAGAACGGGTTGCTGTTCATCGACTTCGAGACGTGTTGCCGTGGACCCATCGAGTTCGACATCGCCCATGCGCCCGAGGGAGTCGGCGAGCACTATCCGGGCGCTACGCAAGAACTGCTGCGCGCATGTCGGGTATTGATGCTCGCGATGATCACAACGTGGCGTTGGGATCGAGACGACCAATTTCCGAACGGGCGTCAACGAGGCAAAGCGTGGCTCAGCGAAATGCGATCAGCGTTGGATCGGGATGGGCTGATACTGCGCGATGATCACAGCGTAGCACCAGAGCGGTGATGCTCGGCGATGAACGACCGGTGGGCACCGTTTCAGCCACCTGTCTTCTCAATAGCCGATAACAGATTGCCCTAAGCCATAAGAAAGGAGCTTACCCGATCATGGTCACCACCCCAGCGGATCAACTCTTCGCCAAAGCCCAAGGGTCGCTCGCGGGCGGCGTCTCGGCGTCGATGCGCATCCATCCGTATCTCGGGCGACCGTTCTACCATGTGCGCGGCGATGGCGCGTATATCTACGATCTCGATGACCAGCGCTACATTGATTACAACATCTCGAATGGCGCGACGATGCTCGGGCATAATCACCCGAAGGTCCGCGAAGCGGTCCAGCGGGGGCTCGACATGGGGATCATCGCCGCCGCCGAGACGCCGTACCACGATCAATTGGCGACGACACTGGCGACGATCATCCCGGCGATCGAGCGCGTACGCTACGCCTCGACCGGCACTGAGGTGACGATGGTGGCGATCCGCATCGCGCGGGCTGCGACCGGGCGGCAGAAGATCCTCAAGTTCGATGGTCATTTCCACGGCCTCTCCGAGCCGTTCCTCTTCAAGCGCGCCGACCCGCGCGCCGAGAGCGATGCGGTAGTCCCGTCGTCC
>DATCMP010000826.1:0-3484 GCA_036563365.1 Thermomicrobiales bacterium | reverse complement strand
CGTGAGATCGCGGTCGGCGTCCATCGGTCCCCTCCGTGCGACGAGCGAGCGGCTGCTAACTTGTCGGCGCGCTGCTGGCGCAGTATAGATCGAGCCGCCCCGGTGTCAAGCAATCGCCCGCCCGGTGTCGCCGGGGTCAGGGGAGGAGCCAGCGGAGCAGTGCCGCGACCACCACCGCGGCGCGGTAGTTCACCGCGCGCTTCTCGTGCCGTGTCGCGACCCCGCGCCACTGCTTCAGCGCGTTGATGCCCCGCTCCGCCGCATTCCTGCGCTTGTACAGCGCGGCGTCGAACCGCAACGGGCGACCGCGCCGCCCCGTGCGCCGCCGGCGCTGGTCGCGCCGCTCGGGGATGGTGTGCGGGATACCCCGGCGGCGCAGCAACCGGCGGCAGGCCGGGTAGCTGTACCCCTTGTCCGCGATGACGTGGTCCGGGCGCTTGCGGGGGCGGCCTGGCCCGCCCGGGCGCGGTACGCGGATGGCGTCGAGCACCGCGCCCAGCTGCGTGCGCTCGTGCCGCTGGCCCGGCGTGAGGACGACGGCCAGCGGCCGCCCACCCCCGTCGCAGGACAGGTGGAGCTTCGTGGTGAGCCCGCCGCGGCTACGCCCGAGGGCCTCGTCCGGCGGATGCTCGACCTGCGCGGCGCGATCCGCCTTGCTGGGGCGATGCCGCGCCCCGGCGGCGTGCTGAGGGGCGCGCACGACCGTCCCGTCGACGCAGATCGTCCAGCCGATCTCCCCGGCGGCATCAACTGCCGCCTGCGCCGAGGCCAGCAGCCGGTCCCAGGTGCCGTCGCGCCGCCAGCGCACGAATCGGTCGTAGCAGGTTTGCCACGGGCGGTAGCGCGCCTGGCACAGCGGCCCGGCGGTCGCCCATCGGCCCCCGCCGCCCGCGGGCCGATGATGCGCCGGAGGACGTGCGGCAACGCCGCGTCGGCATAGAGGCCCATCAGCACGCAGAAGAGCAACATGAACCGGTCGGGCAGCTTGCGACAGCGGCCGGCGCGCGGGGCGACCGCGAGTGCGCTGTCCAAGATCGGCGCGGGCAGCACGCGGGCGATTACGCCCACGTTCAGCCGCTCGGCAGCGGCCTGGGCGGGGCATACGATGGTCATGCGCTGACTCCTCTGATGATACTGGTCGGTAGCACAACCAGTATCACCGGAGGGGTCCACGCACGCCTTATCTAAACGGTCTTGGGCCTAGTAGTCCGCTGGCCTAAGGCTCGCATGGCATAGCAGTAGAAACTTGACACGATTCGTGATATAGTCCACTGTACGTTCAGAACGAATGTTATGTGTATTTCAGCGCCATCGAGATACTACCAGGGGTCGGGAATGGCTGACTCTCACACCAGGAAGGAATTGCATTTCAGCATTGGCACCGGGCCAACCGGGGCACTTTCGCCTGACACTGCTTACTCGATCAATAGCGACCACGATCTACGCCTCGTCAAGGCCGCCCTCCTCTACGCGGATTCAGCGACGTTGTATAGCATGACAACCTCCTGGCAAATGTCGCTGCTTCAGGTCAAAAATCTAACCCTACAAGAGAAGATCGCGTTCGTGAAGCTGATGATGCCGACCATCTCTTCGGATGACGAGGAGTACGGCTCCCTCCGTCAGTTGCTACGTCGATATGACCAGATCATGCGCCGGCCGCAACCGAACCGCGAAGAGCGGCAAGTAATAAAAAACACCGAGGCTGTAGTCCATCTGACCATTCCTCGCATCGAAGCGGAGTTAGAAAGACTACGTCCAGCAGAGATCATGCGAGCGGTCGAGTCGGGCTTCTTGCGCGTGCATGACTTCGTCTCCTCGTATAGCGACGACAAGGCTCGTCTAGCGGCTGAGATGATCCGGCAGGGTGCGCCAGATGAACAAGCCAGAGGATCTCGCGCCTGGACGGATGCGATGGCCGAGCAGTACTACCAGATCATTAGCAACACGCTCTCGGATAATTCGACGTACCCCTTGTTCGATGAAGAGGCCGGAGGGCTGATCGGCGCGGCACTGCGCGAGGGCGCGCTGAAAGTGTCCGATGCTGGCCTCGTCCGTGGCAAGCACAGCGGGCTGGCCGCCGACATCCTCGAACGGTTGCCGCAGTTCGAATACGCCACGGTGAGCGATATCCTTGATATCAGGAAGGAACTAGAACAGCCGTTGCGCCGGTTTCGCCGCGCGGTACTCGGGTTCTCCGAGAAGATCAAGAATGCGCCGTGGGATGAGGACTTCGTCACCGAGGCCGACGGCATCTTCTATCGCGACATTGATCCCGTCATCACTGAAATCGAGGAGCAGGTGCGCACGAATTCGTACCTTGCCACCCTCCTTCGGCGTATCGGCATTCCGAGCGCAACCGCGCTCACTGCTGTCCTCGCTGGACTTTCCGACGTACCGGGAAGGATTGCTCAGGCGCTCAACAATCCAGCGGTCGGTTCTGCGGCCATTCCTGCTGCCGCCGTTGGCACCGTACCAGCGGTACTGACGGCGATCAACGCTGCCGTTGAACATCGGACGAAGATGGGCGAGATCAAGCGGCACGATCTGTTCTTCTACTACAAGAGCAAGCAGCAACTCCAATCGAAGGTTCGTCCCTCGCGGTAGACGAGTAAACTGATAAGCTCGGGCAGCATGAGGGCCGATATTACATTAGGTGCATTCCTCGTCGGCCACCTTCGATAGCACATTAGGATGAGGCATGACGCTACGAACACTGGACGACATTGAGGCGCTGGTTCTTGCTCGCACACCGGAAGGGATCACGCTCGACTATAAGGGCGATTTCACCAATAACCTCGATATGGCGAAGAAGGAACTTGCGAAGGACGTATCCGCCTTCGCCAACGCGCAGGGCGGCACCCTCGTCATCGGCGTGGCGCAGAATAAGCAGACCGGTGAGCCATTGTGGCCGCCGGTCGGCCTTCCACGCCGCATCGGCGACCGGCAGCCGATCGAGGAGTGGATCGGGCAGGGGCTGAACCAGAACATCGCCCAGCGGGTCAGCCTCACCGTCCGACAGCTTGACCTTGACGACTCCGACCGCTGCCTCGTCCTGATCGACGTTCCGCCCAGCCCTCGCGCTCCCCACATGGTCACCTTCCAGGGGGACAACCGCTTTTATCGCCGCTACTACAAGCGCCAGCAGTTCGAATCGTTACCGGCGGAGGAATACGAGGTGCGCGAGATGTTCACACGTAGCCTGCGCTACGCCGATGCGGTCGGCGCACTCCTCGACTCGCGCGGCTATCTGGATCGGCGTAGCGTGGGGTTCGGGCAGAACGAATTGACCGAGCGCCTAGCGGCGTGGCACCATCCCGACACGCCCTCCACAACATTCGTGAGCTTCCTCGCCATACCCACTATCCTCACGCCTGACGCGCTCGACACAGCTTCGGAAAACTTGATGCACTGGATCAATTCACATCGGAACATCTGGCACCCCAAGCTCGGTCTCCGGCTCGTGCCGGACATGATGCGCTACACG
>DATCMP010000824.1:0-7155 GCA_036563365.1 Thermomicrobiales bacterium | reverse complement strand
GGTTCCGGCGACCAGGGGCGAGCATGGCGCGCGGTGAAGGCAAGATAAAAGCGCACCCCGAGCGCGATGTTCTCCGCATCCTAGCGCGTTGAATCACGCCCCGAGCACTTTCCTCCGCGTGACCAGGCGGTTGACGTAGCGACTACGCGATGTGCAAAAGATGGGGGCGGGCGTTGCTGCCCGCCCCATTGCAACCGATGGCGTAGCAATAGAACAATGGCCGAGAGGATCCTCTGAGGGACGTGCCCCCGCCAGCGCTATGGCTATGGCGGCTCAGCGGTAGGCGCGGCGCGACGTCGGCAGGATGAGCAGGGCGAGGATCGCTAGGCTGAGGAGCAGGCCGATCCCGACGATGACCCGGAGGATCGGCGTCGGGGCGAAGAAGACCCCGGGGATCGCGGTCAGCGCGTCGAGGAGGACGGCGACGAAGCCGAGGATGGCCGCCCACTTGCGCGGGCGCCACAGGCCGACGGCGGCGACCACCTTGAGGGCGGCGAGCACGTAGCCGGAGACGAGGATCGCGGCGGGGATCGCCTCCCCGTCGCCGCCGTCGCCGCCAAACGGGATGAGGACGCCGAGGGCCACGATGATGAGTAAGGCGATGGCGGCGGTGACGGTGGCGGGGCGCTGGCCGGTGGCGGACGTGTTCGGGGCGAGCGGGGCTGCGGTCATGCGGGACCTCCTCTGGGGTGATGGGGGCGATCGCTGCGTCGAGGTGCCTAATATACGCCCCACGCCGGGTGTTGTATACACAGGAATCGGCGTGTGACCCACACGAGTACCCACACAACTACCCCCGAGCTAAGCTATTTGCGCTCAGCACCTTTCTAGTAGGGCGGGGGTTCTCTTTGCTCGCCGATCGTGCTACTCTGCGCCCCTCACGATGGCAGGACGGCGCGACGGCAGGACGGCGGGACAGATGGCAGGACGGCAGGACGGTATCCCCATCGCCGAGGCTGCGGCCCTCCTCGACCTCTCGCAGGAGGCGGTGCGCAAGCGTATCAATCGTGGCACGCTGGCAGGCTATAAGCGCGATGGCGGGTGGTACGTGGTCCTCGCGCCGGGTGATCTGCCGTCAGGACGGCAGGACGACCGGACGGCAGGACGGCAGGACGACCGGACGGCAGGACGACCGGACGGCAGGACGGCAGGACGAGCCCGCCCAACGGCAGGACAGCGAACCGCTCGAAGCCGCGTATCATGTGACACCGGCCGAGATCGAGCAGGCGGTCAGCCGCACCAGCGCGCAGTACATGGGGGATCTGCGGACGATGCTGGCCGAGGTGGGCAAGGTCTACGAGGGCCAGCTCGCCGCGAAGGATGCCGCACTTGAAGCGAAAGACCAGGCGCTCACGACCAAAGATCAGGTGATTAGCACGCAGGCGGAGACGATCGCTGAGTTGCGCCGACGTGCCGAGCAGGCCGAGGCCGAGCGCGATAGACTGGCGGCGGCGCAGGCTGCACCAGATGCCCCAGGAGCGACGGAACCTCCAACCCCCGATAATCCTAGCCCCGATGCGCCCCCGAGCTTCTGGGCGCGTGTGCGGCGAGTGTTCACCGGCGACGAGGGGAGTTGATCTATGGGTGAGGAGGAGCGGGTAACAGCGCGCCAAACGATCGATGATGCGGTTGATCCGAGCGAGGAGATCGCCCAGCTGCGGGCTGAACTGGTCGAGGCCCGCGCGGCGTTGACATTGGCGAATCTGCGTATGGAACTTGCCCGGGCAGACCTGAGTATTGAACGCTTGATGACGACGCATGTAATGCTGATGACCGTGCTGCATTTTTATGCTACTCGCGAACATTATCCCGACACGATCGTGAAGGATGCTGGTCAACAGGCTCGCGAAGTAATTGATGGAGACTTGGCGTACTCATCCCCCCAGCGTACTAGGGCGTGTTTTCAAACGCTTAGGGAGAAACAATATGGCAAAAGAAATAGTCCTACGACTCAATGAAACGGAGGCAAACGCGCTTTGGCAGCTCTTATATAGCCATGGGGAGCTTATCGCAGCAGGTGCACCTGTAATGCCTCCTCTCCCCGGCCACGAGCTGGACTTGTTGCGTGTATACGAGGAGATCACGCACCAGCTCGGGCACATGACTATGGCGGAAGCCATGCAAGCATCCATCGACCGTAAAGCGCAAGAGCAAAGCGAGCGATAGTTTGCGAACGCGCCCTAGTACCACAGCGACACTTAGCGGCGTGCGAGGTGGCAAGCACATACTCGCCTAGCGCTTCGAGGAGAGAGGCTAAAGGTCGCGGCATGTAGACCAGTTGATGATGGCGTACCAGCCGTCATCGCCACATTGACCTTGATATTTGTCTCGCTCAATAACACCTTCGACCTCGAAATCATCATCATCCTGGAACAGGATTACGCGCAAGCCGGGGCGGAAGAACGGCTGTTGTGTCAGCCATACACGCTGCCGCTCATCAACCAGATGGTCGTTCCGCCCGACACACGTGTTCATCGTATTGAAGTCTGCGTTGACTCGCTGCACCGGCTCATTGGCTGCCACTATTCACCTACACGGGCAGTTATACCCCGCGAGACCATCAAGTGTCGCTGTAGTACTAGGGCGTGTTCGCAAACATATTTCTAGGGTAAGCAGGGAGTCTGGATGGACTCGAACCATCCCTCTCTTCGGGCCTTAGACCGAGACAAGGTGCAGGGGGCGAAGTGCGTTAGCCTCTACGCTACAGATTCCAGGATAAGTCTACCGAGTTTTGAAACCATTTCCAGGGTTTGCGAACACGCCCTAGTATCAAGACCATTTAGATAAGCAGGACGATAGCGTCGGCGAAGGGTTTCGAGGGTTGCGGCCAGCGCTGATGCTGGGCCGTTTTGACGCGGAAGTTGGCCATCTTCTGCTTGACGACGCGCGGATTGCTCCGCTCGGCACGTCGTGGCAGCACCTGGCTGGCGATGGCGAGGAGCGCTCGCCGATGGAGGCTGTAGCGCGCCCGCCTGCCCCACAACTGCGCGAGCGGGAGGAGGTCGCGGAGCAGGCGTAAGGTGCCGACGAAGCTGAGATGGAGCGGGGAGCACGCGGCTGGAGCGGCTTGTGCCATGGCGGCGCGCAGCAGGTGATGGGCGATAAACAGGCCGTAGATTTCTTGTACGACGCCGAGCGGCTTGCGGCTGCGCAGCGGTCGCGCGGGCCGCTGATGGGTCTTCAACTCGTCCAATGCCGATTCGACCTCCCAGCGCCGATGGTAGGCCGCGACTAATTCGCGGGCCGGGGCGGCATGCGGATCCAGCAGTGACGTGACGAGGCGGTGCTCGACGCGATGCCCGGGGCGCCGCGGGTCGTCGAGGGTGTAGCGGATGAGGCGCACGACGACGTGGGCGCCGCGAGCGCGGCGCGGGTGGTCGAACGGGCGCAGGCGCACGAGCAGCGTACCGTCGGCCAGCGCCCGGACCGGGGCGGGGCGCACGGTCGCGGGCAGCCGGCCGAGGAAGTCGGCACCGCGCGCCCGGGCCGCCTCGACCATCGCGACATTCTGGAAGCCGCGGTCCCACAAGACGAGGGTGCCGGGACCCGTCGAGCGCAGCAGGCGCCGCCCCGCCCGGCGCTCGTCGGCCAGCCCCGGCCAGACCCCGGCGTCGCAGACGGCGCGGGTGCCGCACTCGACGAGGAGCACCACCAGCGCCTGGGGCCAGGCGCTGCGCCCGCGCGGCGTCGGGCGTCGACCGAAAGCGCGCGCGTTCGCGGGGGTGTCGGGGAGGTCGAGGTGGCTGCCGTCGAGCGCGAGGAGCCGCAGGCCGAAGAGGAACGCGCCCGGCGTCGCGGGTGTGGCCAACGGGCGGCACACCTGCCGGAAGAGCGCGACCACCGGCCGTGCGCCGAGACGATACCGCGCCTGACACAACGCCCCGGCGGTGGCCATACCCATGTCGCCGATGCCCCAATAGCCGGCGACGCGTCGGAGGACATGCGGCAGCGCCTCGTCGGCGTACAGGTTCATCAGCACGCAGAACAACAGCATGAAACGGGCGGGCAACTTGCGGTTGCGGCGCGGGCGGGCGTCGCCGGCGAGCGCGGCATCGAGCGCCGTCAGCGGCAGCAGCGAACCGAGCGCACCAGCGATCAGCCGCTCGACAGCGGTCTCGGCGGGACATACGATGGCCATGCGCGGACTCCTTCAGCGAGCTGGTCGGTAGCACAACCAGTATCGCCGGAGGGGTCCGCGCACGCCTTATCTAAATGGTCTTGTTTCTAGACAGCCACATCAACCTACGACAACGACGAGGGCGACCCAGATGGGTCGCCCTCGGATCGATCAAGCAGCTAGCACGATATTGTCACGCTCAACTGATCGCCGTGCCGATGATGTACGCCATCCCGATCACGACCGCGCCCAGGAGGATACCGGCCGCGATATTCCCTTCCTCGATCATGTGGCGGATCTTCAGCGGGTGGAGCATGTCGAAGGCGAGCGTGGTGATAAACAGGAGGACCACCCCGAGCGCCGCCCAGATGATCGACAGACCCGCATTGGTAAAGAACTGCTGCACCGTGTCCCTCCTCGTACGTGACGCCGATCGGCAGGCGGTCGGCACCGCCCCGCGCGGCAGGGTACCCGCCGCGCCATTCCTCGCTACTCTACCAGATGGCCTCGCGCGTGCTACAGCGAACGCGACCTGCCTATCCCAGAGTGTTCTACAGTCCTCTACGCGCGAACGGTGCCCCCTGTTTCGTGGCAGCACCACCGGGTGCTTATGGTAGTTGTGGTTTTGGCGATTATGGTAAATCGTGCGTCCAGCCGTCCGTGCCGTATTGCTCGGCCACCAGCGCCGCGGCAGCGGCGCACTCCTCGGCGGAGAGTTCGCCAGCGACCAGGCCGAACCGCTCGCGGAAGCCGTCGGTCAGGCGCTCGACGATCGCCGCGCGCGGGAGATCGGTCTGCCGCCGCAACGGGCTGACCCGCTTCGCGGCGCTGGCGATCCCCTTGTCGCTCAACTTTTCCTGCCCGATTCGCAGGATCTTCGCCATCTCCTCGGTGTCCATCTGATAGGCGATCGTCGTGTGGTGCAGCACCGCCTTCGCTCGCCGCGCCTGCGCCGCCCCGCCGATCTTCCCCTCGGCGGAGGTGATGTCGTTCAGCGGGGCGTACCAGGCATCGACGCCGAGATCCCGCAACGTCGCGACGACCCAGCTATCGAGCGCGGCGTATGACTCGGCGAACGACAGCCCCTCGACGTAACGCTCGGGCAGGTAGATCGAGTAGGTGATCGTCGCGTCCGGCTGCACGAACATCGCGCCGCCGCCGGTGATCCGCCGCACGATCGCCACATCCCGCGCCAGCGCTTCCTCCTCGCGCACCTCGTTCCGCACCGACTGGAAGCGCCCGATGATCACCGCCTGGGCCGCCCACGACCAGAAGCGGACGGTCGGCGGGCGCTCGCCCGCGCCGACGCGGCGCGTCAGCACCTCATCGAGCGCGACGTTCAGCGCGGGGGCCAGCGGCTCCTCGCGCAGGAGTTGCCAGCCGAGGCCGCGCCAGCTATCGACGACCTTGGCGATGACCTGCTGCCGCTCCGCGGAAATCTCGACGCTCATGCCGCCCCCAGCCCACGCCGCACTGCGCGCCCGATCGCCTCCGGTGAGAACCCGAGCAGCGTCACATCCGGCGTCAGCACTGCCTGGATCCGCGCCGCCAACTCTTCCTCGCTGGCGGTGCTCGGCGCACCTTCGAGCGCGCTGACGATGTCACGCAGCGCCTCATCGGGATAGAGGAAAAAATCGCCACTGATCGTCACCTCGCGCAGCGTCCCATCGGCGACCGCGAAATCCGCGACGACCAGCTTGCCGCCGGGCGTCTTGTACTCACCGTGCATCGTCGTTCCTTTGACTTATTCCGCGTCGAACACGGCGTTAACATCGACGCCGAACCCCACCAACAGCGGCGAAGTGGCCCAGTGACCACGCCCGAAGACACCATGCTCGGCGTAGTTACCAACCACGCGATCAGCGCCCAGCGTCAGCACCGTGATCGTCTCGTCGAACGGGTTGACGATCCAGTATTCCGGTATCCCCGCCTCCGCATACTCCTGCCGCTTCTCGACCAGATCGCGCCCCGGTTTGTCCGGGCTCACCACCTCCAACACGAGGTCAGCGCCGGTCCAATAGCGCCCCTGCGAACGCCCATCGTCCTTATCGAGCAGGGCCAGCAGATCGGGGGTACGCCACTTACCCTGCGACAAGCGCAGGAGAAATGGCGCAAACAGCACCTCACCTCCGCATAGACGAAGGTGCTCGAAGAAGGCTACAACAAGTCGCAGCAAGATGCCCTGATGTGTGCTCGTCGGTGGTGGCACAACCTCGATGTAACCAGCGGTGAAATCGATCAGGCGATTCGAGCGATCCGTCAGCCAAATATACTCTTCTTCACCCCAGCTTCCCTGCTCTGGGAGGAGTTCGAGCAGCACCTCGTCCAGTTCACGTTGAGAGGTCATGCTGCTCATTCAGCACCTCTTGCCACTATCATATGCGGACTCCCCTCACAAGCTGACGAGCGAAGAATATGAAGCCACACGTAACACCATTTGCTATCGAATAAACACCGAGAAGTGGGTATAACAGTTGGACAGCACACACAGAAACAAGATCCGTCCTACATTGCGCCTTCACAATCTCCCCGACTGCCCATCGAGTTAACCCGCCACCGGGCCAGGGAAAGATCGCATAGAAGCACGCGAGAAAGAGAAATAACGCGAACCACAAAGCCCAAATTTTCATGCAATCACGCCTACGCTACTAGCCGTTTCGGCCAAAGCAGATCATGAGAAGCTGCAACAACAGCATATTGTGGCCCCCAAAATTTACGTCTGACTATACCCGGTCTACGAGAAGCCGAGGCCCTTGCGGCGCAGGCTGACATGCCGGCCGTCGCCGATGACGAGGTGGTCCAGCACCTCGATGTCGAGCAGCCGCCCGGCCTGGACCAACTCGCGGGTGACGGTCACGTCGTCGGACGAGGGGGTCGGGTCGCCGGAGGGATGGTTGTGCGCGATCACCAGCGACGGGGCATTGTGTCGCACCGCCTCCTTGAAGACCTCGGCGACGCGGATCTGCGCCGCGTTGACCGAGCCGCGATAAACGGTGACGACCCGCAGCACCTCGTTCTTCGTATTCAGCAGGATCACG